>JAYURE010000248.1:0-1969 GCA_043756345.1 Deinococcales bacterium
TCATGCCGCCCATCGTCAATTCGTTGCACCGCTCGAGGTTCACAGGCAGGATTTGCCCCAAGCAGTTCGCGCTCGACCATGGATCGGTGTTAATTGGGCGTCAAAATTGCGCTGGATGATTTCGGCACCGGATACTCGAGCCTTTCCTACCTGCAACGCCTGCCGATAGACACGCTCAAAATCGACCGTTCATTTATCAGCGCACTCGAAAGCAACGACCCCAACTCGAGTGCCGAACGACGTGCCCTGCCCTTGATCCAAGCCATCCTGACCATGGCCCATAGCCTCGAACTGCAAGTCATGGCCGAAGGGGTCGAACGGATCGAACAACTCGAGACCCTGATCAAACTTGGGGCGCAAGGCGCACAAGGGTATTTTTTCAGCCCGCCCGTCCCCGTTGCGGCGGCCCGGAAATTGCTCGAGCATGGACGGTTCGACACCGACGGATAACGGGCATCCTTCTCGAGACATTTGGGTTCCAACGGCTGTACGGGCGAGGGTAGGCACAAGGCCAGCCCCTACGGGAAAACCGATCTCATGCCTTGACGAAACGAGCATCAACTCGAGCCCAATTTCTCATGGCATCTTCTGACTCCCTACCACTACGTGCAATGGCGCATGTTCTCCAAGTCCACCGGTGGTACGCTACCCTGCACGGTCAAAACACCGTGAACTCGAGCCCGTTCCCCTCGAGTTTGAGGGAGTTGCTTGTTCGCCAAATTTCGAGGCTTAGGCCAGTTCTACCTGACCTACAAAACCCAATGGATTCTGGGTTTCCTGTGTGCCCTGACCACCGTGTTGCTGTCATCGCTTGGACCACCCGTGATCATTCGTGGCGTGATCGACGATTTGCAAGCGGGCCGCGCCAGCACCGCCAGCGTCCTCTGGGCCGCCGTGCTGATCATGCTCTTTAGCCTGGTCGCCAACGGCATCGGATACTTTCAACGTCAATTCAATGTCGTCTCGAGTTTCAAAGTCATGTACGACGTTCGCAAAGCGGTTTTCAATCACCTGACGACCTTGGATCAAACTTTTTTTCACCGCAACAAAACTGGCGACCTGATGAACCGCCTGACCAGCGATTTGAACATGGTCCGCGAAATGCTCGGCTTCGGTGTCAACAATGGCACGGCCACACTGATGCGTCTGATCGTCAATGTCAGCCTGATGATCGTGCTCTCCCCCACCCTGGGCCTGATCGTGCTGGGGATCTTCCCGATCCTCGCGGGCATTCTGGCAATCATGGTTCGGGCGATTGCCAAACGTTACGAGGCCGCCCAGGAGCAATTCAGCGTGATCACCGCCCGGTCGCAAGAAAATTTTTCCGGCATTCGCGTGGTCAAAGGGTACGCCATCGAGGACCGCGAGATCGAGGAATACAAGAAACTCAACAACGATTACAAACGGAAATCCCTGCTGCTCGCCGCCGCCGAAGCGCCAGAATGGGCTGCCGTCGGCATCTCAATGAACACCGTTTTCGTGATCGTCTTGTTGATGGGCTCGAGAGAATTGCTGTTCAATGGTGCGCTCGATGGCAAGACGAATGCTGCATTTGCCGGATTGACCCTCGGGGCGTTTGTACAATTTTTCGTCTACCTTTTCGAGCTATCCTGGCCGATCCTCGCCATTGGTTGGATGACCAACATCTTTCAACGCGGAGCCTCGAGTTGGGCGCGACTCCAAGAAATCCTCGATGACGAACCCGAGATTCAAGACAACGCCAAAACCGATCACACGATCTCGAGTGTGCGCGGCGAGATTCGTTTCGATCACGTTACGCTCAAGGCTGGTGGACGCACATTGCTGAACGATGTCAACTTGCGTATTCCCGTCGGACAAACCATCGGCATTACCGGACGCACCGGATCGGGCAAGACACTGATGGCGCAACTCGTCGGACGATTGCTCGAACCCACAAGCGGCAGCCTTCAAATCGACGGACGTGACAGCCGCGAAATCCCGCTCGAGG
>JAYURE010000249.1:0-5328 GCA_043756345.1 Deinococcales bacterium
CGTTCGACGAGCAGCGCAAAGTTCGGCATGTTTTGCGCCGCACCGTGATGGTGTTCGGCGAGGCTGGCGAGTTTGACATCGTTCTCGAATTGCAGTTCGATCTCGTGATCTGATGCCCAGGCCATGACACGCTCGAGGTTGAGGTCTGGGACTCGAGATGGTTCGCTGGGTTTCCCTTCGCTGTTGACGGGTGCGGGTACGCTGATCATGACGTGACGCAATGGGCCGAAGTTTTGTGCTTTGTGATTCGCCTCGAGTTGCGCGATCAGTGTTGCGGTGATGCCTTTGCCAGAAACGTTCGTCTCGAGCTTGCGTTGTTCGAGCATTGTGATGCCGCTGGCAGTGCTGGCGATGACTTGCGGCTGCACATCCACGCCGAGCACCGTGCCGAGTTTTGGGTGCAGTTCGACCAGTGCGGCGGGCCGTCCGCTTGCGCCTTCAGTGCGTCCAGTTTCGATCAGCAGGCTGTCGTTCACGAGGTCGTTGGCGATACTGGTGATTGTGACCTTGGAAATCCCCAAGGCTTCGGCGATTTCGGCCCTCGAGCTTGCGCCGTGGTCGATCACGTGGCGCAGCAGTAAAGCCCGGTTTCTCGAGCGCAACGGTTGGAGTGTGTTGGGAATGGTTTGCACGGATCACCTGGGGTTGTGGGTGAAAGCTCGAATGTTAATTAGTTAAGCTTCTTAAATATAAGAGTTGCTTTGAATTTGTCAAGCCTCCCGGCACTACAATCTTGGGCGCAGGCTTCCAAGGCACACAAAAAACGGGATGAACGATGTGTTCATCCCGCGACCGCTCGAGCCCTCACAGATGGTTGTTATTTCTTGGGCTTGTCTTCCCAGTAAATGCTGCCACCAATGTGCAAGAACGTCAGGTCTTTGCGTCCACTCGGCAGGAACATGAACAGTTTGATGATCCGGCCATCGTCGTATTTGAATTCAATCGTGTTGCCGTACACCCGGTACGAACCGTTGTTGCTGCGCGAGTTCGACCCGCCAACGCCCGCTGTGACATTGCCGGTGGAGGTGCCCGTGTCGGTCGCACCAAAAAAGAAACTGCTGTTTGATTCTCGAGTAAATCGACCATCTTTGCGTAAGGCCAGATCGGTGCTCGAGGACGATCCGCCCGTGCCGATGATCGCTCCAGAGATGCGCTGCGAGTAGTACGACAAATTGAATTTCAGGCCATCTAATGGCTCGAGCACACTCCAGTCATCACCATCAATCTCGAGACCATCTTTGGTGCGTTTGAATACGTCAGGTTTCTCGAGGCCGACTTGCAGCATGTTGCCTTTTACCGTGTACGTTTCGCAAACCGGAAAGCCGCTTGGGTAGGTGCGGGTGCAGTTCGCATCCTCGAGTCCTTCGGTGTCTTCGAGATCGTCGCTGTAGACGTAGCCATTCTTTTGAAAGATCAGATACGAATAACAAATCCCTTGGCACGGCAGGTTGTTGTTGAAGTCGATTGATTGGGTGCGTCCATTGAAGTAGCGTCCCTCGAGTCCACCCGTTCCCGGTGCGGCTGGCGCTTTGGTCGTGCCAAATTTGGGGTTCGGACGTGGTGTGACTTGTCGTAAACAATCGATTTTGATGCCGCTGCCGAAGCTGTAGTTTTGTTGTCCCGCCTCGTCTTCTTCATAGAATGCGTAAGAGTCATCGAAGTGACCTCCAGTAAATCTGACATCGCTGTAATCGTCACCGAAATCGCCAGTGATGTCGGCTTTGTACGTGCCTTCAGTGCCTTTGTAACGGTAACGGTGGTTTGGCAGAATCTCGAGTTTGCTGGGCATGACCTGACCCGAACCGTCTTTGGCAACGCAGGTGTATGCGCCAGGTTGCGGGTCTTTGCGTTTGAATTTCAATTGCTGAATTTGTTCTGATCCGCCGCGTTGAAAGCAACGAAAATCGATTTGATTTTCTTCCGACCCCAGATCGTACAGCCAGATCTCAGCGCCCTCTTTGCGGTTGAAGCTGTAGTAATGCTTGCGCTTGGATGCGAACGCACCAGAGGTGATGAATAAATCGTAGCCATCCATTTTGAAATTTCCTTCGGAGACAGAACTGCCGATGCCTGCACGGTATTTGCGTCCCGGTAAGATTTGCAAGGTCAGGCTCGAGGTTGCGTACTTTTCGCCACGAATTTCTGGGTAGCAGTGGTACTCGTCTGGGATCGGTTCTTTTTCTGGATTGAGTTTGAGTTTTGCAAATTGTGCGTAATCGAAAGCTGGCAAAGCTGGAAGTTTGGAAGCTGGCGCGGTTGTGCTCGAGCCAGTTCCAGAACCTGTCGTGCCCGTGTTCTTGTCCGGTGTTGTGCCTTTTCCCGTACCAGTGCTTGCATCCGTGCTCGAGCCTGCATTTCCGTTCGAGGCTGCCGGTTGTGCCGCCACAATCTTGTACTCGTTGGCGTACAAGACTTTCAAATTGAAATCATCGTTCAACGCTTTGCCCAATTCGGCGCAATCGGTTTCAGGATTTGTGCTCGACTTGTTCAACTGCTCATAGAACGCCCCGCGTTTGTCCTCGAGACTCGCATTGACGTTTTGCTTGCCCTGCTCACCAATCAACGTGGTTAAACGCGCATCAATCGCGGGCAAATCCATTTTGACGCGCCACGCCTCGAGCACTTTCGCATTCTGATCGCTCAGGTTTGGCACGCGCTCGTCGCACCATTCCTTGATGATCTGTCCGGTGAAACCACCCGCGTAAATCGTGCTGATCGCCCGTAAGAATTCGGCATCCACTTTTTGAGCCAGGCTCGAGGTTGCGCAAAGCGTGCAGATGAACAATGTCACAACTCTCAGGGCGTGTCGGAACGCAGGGTTTAGACTCATGAGATCATTGTCGGCAAAAACATCAACATCAGATGAGATTGTGGGACACGTTGGGATTGAAAGTGTGCGCCGTTTTAACCGGCGATGTTCGCATCCTGAAATTCGCCATCGCTCGAGATGCCCACCACGATCACATGACCAGCGAAGACTTCGCCATCGTCATAGTAAATGGTGGCCGCGCCGTCCTCGTCGAAGCTGGCACTGGTGATGGTCACGGCCTTCATGAACGTCTCGAGCGTCCAAGCTTCTGGCGTCTCGTCCTCGTCGCGCCAGTCTTCTGCCAACTCGAGCAAGTGCGAACAGACGCTTTCTCGAAGCTCAGGTTCATGGTCTTGCAAGTGCTTGAAGGCGTTCAGGATGCCTTCCGGCACGCTTTCGGCAGCACCCAACTCGAGCGTCAGGTCAATCTCGAGGTCCGGGGTCAGGTCGGCAATGGCGTTCCACCAACCGAAGCGTTTGTCATATTGAATAGTGCCGAGGGTGTCATCTTCAAAGCTGCGGGCCATGCCTGAATTCTTGCACTCGAGCCTCCAGTTTTTGGGTCATGAGCCACCTGACAGTTGTCTTCAGGGAAAACCAGTATTGTGACCCGCGTGACCTCCGCGAATCACCACTCGAGCCTCAATCCCAAATTTGCCCCGTGTACGCGATTGCTCTGGAAATCCGGTGTGATCGGTGCGCTCGAGGCGTTCGCTGCGGCGGGCTTTGGCGCGAGCGAAGTTTGGGCGCAACACCTTTGGGAGTGCGGCACGCCACCCGAACAGGTCGCTTGGCGGGCGCAAGAACTCGGCTTAACCCTGAGCTTGCACGCGCCGAGTTACGACCTCAATCCACTCTCGAGCAATCCTGAAATCCGGACGATCTCGCGGCGACAAGTGCTGGAAAGTTTTGAGACCGCCGTGCGTTTGGGCGCACGAATGATCGTGGTCCATCCGGGCAGTTTGTCCTCAAGCACCGATGCCGTCGAGGAATACTGGGTGCGGCTCGAGGAGTACGCGATCATCCTGAACGAACACGCGGGCAGACTCGGCCTGAGGATCGGGATTGAAGGCATGGAAAAGAAACGATTGCAATTTGTGACCGACCTGCCCGCGTTAAAACGCCTCGCCGGAATCCTCGAGACAAATGATTTGGCGCATTGCGGTCTGACCCTGGATGTCGCCCATGCTGCGACAATTGGCGATGCGCTCGAATTCGTGCAATCCACGCCCAGGATCGTTCATGTGCACCTTTCGGACTCGAGTCTTCACAAAACCCACGCGCTGCTCGGCGAGGGCCTTCTGAACCTCCCTGAGATCATCCCAACGCTACTGGCACGCCTCGAGTCAAGTCCGAACGGTCTGATCGCCATCGAAGGTCGTTACGCCGCCGATGAAGCCCGAGCCGTCGAGTTGGCGAGCATTGCTCTCGCTGGGTATTGATTACCGTCTCGAGCGTTTCTGTTTCGCTGGTGGCGGCAATTCAAAGCCCCAAGCCTGAATGGTTTCGGGCGTGACGCCCCACTCGAGCAAATCCCGCAAATCCTGAACGGTTAAACCAGCATTCGGCAGCACGTCCGGGCGACGCTCGAGCGTGCGACGCAATGCCTCCTGACGCCTCCAACGGTTGATCAGCGCGTGATTGCCGCCACGCAAAACTTCGGGCACGTCCATGTCGCGCCAAGTCAAAGGCCGCGTGAACTCCGGGTAATCCAACAACCCGCTCGAGCCAGAACCGTCACTTAACGCGCTCGAAAAACTGTCCGCCCGATGCGAATCCTGATCGCCGAGCACACCCGGAATCAACCGTGCGACCGCTTCGATCATGCAGGCGGCGGCGGCCTCGCCACCCATCATCACGAAATCGCCCAGGGACACTTCTCGAGTCACAAGCGCTTCTGTCCGCGCATCAAAACCTTCGTACCGACCGCACAGAATAGCCAAATGATCCAAACCAGAAAACTCGAGCGCCATCGCCTGCGAGAACGGTTGGCCCGCCGGGGTCAGCATCACAACCTCAGACGCATTCACACTGGTCAAAGCGCGTTCGATCACATCGACTTTCATGACCATGCCCGCGCCGCCACCATATGGCGAATCATCGACCATGTTGTGCTTGTTGCCCGCAAACGCCCGGATGTCACGCAATTCAAACTCGAGCAAACCCGACTGAACACCACGGCCCAGGATCGCCTCGCGGGTCCACGGTTCGAGCAATTGCGGAAAGAGGGTCAGGACGGTGAATTTCACAGGATTGATTGTATAGGCTCGAGTTTACAGGATGAAGCTTGATGCGACGCGCATGGTGGCAAAAGAAGAACCCGAGGCCAGTGAAGACCTCGAGTTCCAGAATGGCTTTTGGGATTTACGGCTTGGGATTTACGGCAGGGTGAAAACGATCTCGAGCTTCGGTGTGTCGCTCAAAGGTGTGTTTTTGAAATCGGCGATGTCTTCCAGGCCGTCAGCGTCGGTGGCACCATCGAACGTTCCGACCACAGCGGGAACCTTTGGGAACATCAG
>JAYURE010000250.1:0-1967 GCA_043756345.1 Deinococcales bacterium
CGCTCGAGAGATCCTGTGCCGTGAGATTCTGCGTGGGGAGATTCTGGCTACTCGAGACGGGTTTGGCACTCGTTTGGAGGACTTCACTCGAGACCCCACTAAAGGTCACGATCACACCACCGAGCTTGCCTGTCGGCGCACCGGGAAGCAGAGGTTTGGGCTGCACCACCGAAACGACCGGGGCGGTCGATGGTGGTTCAACGCAGGCGGTGGCGAGCAGGGCGAAAAGCAAAAGCGTGTGTCTCATGGTGGCCTTTCGGGGGAAAAGGAACTCGAGAGAGGGCGGTGGTTGATGGATCATCAGGTGAATAGTGCATTGCTTCCGAGATTGATTTGAGAGACAGTGCTGCCCGTTCTCGGTTCTTGCCGAAGGTAGCTGCCAGCCCGTGACGGGGCCGTGACGGGCAAATCCTCGAGCCTGAAATGTCGGTCACGGAGCCGTCACACCCAGCGCCGTAACGTTCAACCGTTCAACCAATGGTTAGACCGGATGGGAACTGTGCTGGACCATCTTGAGAAATTCATCTTGAGCAATCCCATCTCGAGCAATTTTGAGGAGATCACCATGAACGCACGCAGCCTGACCCTGACCGCCGGACTCGCCCTCTTCGCCGTGCCATTCGCGCTGAGCGTGACGCGGGCGCAGTCGAATCAAAACCTTCAGGTCGAACTTTTCGGCGGCCTGACCTCGAGCGCTGCGAAACTTGACGCGAACGGAAACGTGCTCGAGGCGAGCATCACCTTACCGATGGTCATGATCGAAAACGCGCCGAAAACCATGAACATGACCGGACCAATGAAAGCCGATGCCGTGCTCGAGTTTCCCGAAGTCGTGCGCAAAACCACCTTCTTGAATCACGCCGGAATTTTTTGGAATCCGCTGGGTCATGAACCCACGGGCCGCTACGCCGCGCCGCATTGGGATTTTCATTTCTTTGGCATTGAACCCAAACAGGCGGCGGCGATTGATTGCAGTGATCTGACGCTCGAGAATCCGGCCAGCATTGCCAAAGGTTGGTTGCCGCCCGTCCCACCGACAGCGCCCGCCAAGAATTTTTGCGTACCACTGATGGGCTTTCACAGCGAACCATTGACGGAGTTCAAAGCGCCCGGTCAGTTCAAAGATGGACCCTTCGACAAGGTGATGCTCGGTGGGTATTACGCGGGGCAATTGAGTTTCATCGAACCGATGGTCACAACACAATTGCTGCTGAAAAAACAACGCTTCAGCCTGCCGGTTCCGGTGCCCTCGAGCCTGGGAAGAACGACAAGTTTCCCGACGAAGTTCGAGGCGATTTTTGATGTGGACACGAACGCATACCGATTGGTTTTCAGTGAATTCAAGCCTATCAATTGAGGCAAAAACCTCGAGCAGCAAACCTCGAGCAGCAAACCTCGAGCAATCCGAAACAAACGAATGAAACTGGCCAGGGAGAAACATGGAATTCATACTGGTGATGATCGAAACCGAAGACTTCAGGCGCGAGAATCTCGAGGGTCAGATCGAGCATCATCGTCGCACCAACGATTGGATGATGGCATTGGCGCAGGCGGGCCGACTGCTCAACATCGAACGCTTCGACTCCCATTCTGCCGGGCCGATCACCGTGCGCCGCGATCACGACCGCCGCTTGAGCGTCAGCACCGGGCCGTTCGCCAACGAGCACGAACGGCTGACCGGTTACGTGATCGTCAAGGCGGAGCATTTCGAGGAGGCGGTCGAGATTGCCAAAACCTGTGATGCCTCCGGCGCGATTGAGGTGCGGGCGTTGCGGGTTGCCACGTAATCGAACGAACCCGTTGGACTCAAACCTGAGCACGACCTCGAGCACAAAACACCTGAACCCAGACGGTATCCAGTGACAGTTTGCCTTAGTATCCGGGATGAAACAACTTCCGGGTTTGATCTCGAGAAACTTTGTTGTACTGCAAGTTGTTGGTTTGGAAATCGGGAAGTTATTTCATCC
>JAYURE010000251.1:0-16096 GCA_043756345.1 Deinococcales bacterium
CTACAGCAGCACCTAACGGGCTTGGGTCGCTCCGGCAGCGCCCTCCCTCTTTTGAGGGAGGTAGAAGGTCAGGGGCACCGGGCATGGCGAGTGTATCAATCCTCGAATTCTTGCTCGAGGCCTGGCATAGGACGGACGACATTTTTTCTCAACCAGGTTTCGAGAATGGCGATGGCGCTGGCCTCGTCGGTTAACCCTTTTTCTTGACGTTTTTTCTTGCTCGCCGATTGCAGGGATTGCGTGGCGATTCGGGTGGTGAAACGTTCGTCCTGCCATTGCACCGGCAAACCGCCAGCCTCGAGCGCGATCACGAATTGACGCACCCGCAATGTCTGGGGCGAATCCTGACCATCGGTGCGCAATGGCAGACCGACGACGACGGTCAAGGCTTTTTCTCGCTCGAGCAATTCACGAACGGCTTGGACATCGGCCTCGAGTTTCTTGCTTCTGATGTGATAGCCGCGACCGAAAGCGAAACGGCCCTTTTCGTCGCTGCTGGCGAAACCGATTCGGGCCTCGCCGACATCGAGGGCGACGGCAGGCAGGTTGACGGTCATGACTCGAGCGTCGCAGCGTTGATGGCTTCGGCGTACCAACGGGTTGCGACATCGGGCCGGGTGATGGCGCTGCCGACGACAACGGCGAAGGCTCCAAGTTCGAGGGCTTGCTTGGCTTCGCTTGGACTCGAGATTCTGCCCTCAGCAATCACGGGCGTTCCCAGGCTCGAGGCGGCTCGAATGAAGTCGAAATCTGGACCGGGAATCTTGGGCGAATCCGGCGTGTACCCGCTCATGGTGGTGCCAACAAAATCCACTCCGGCGGCGATGGCCTCCCGAGCATCTTCTAACGTTGCGCAATCTGCCATCGCCAAAGCGCCCGCGCTGTGGACTGCCCGGGTCAACTCGAGAACACTGTGCGGTCTGGAACGGCGCGTCGCATCGAAGGCCACGATTTGCGCACCGGCCAGCGCGAGGTCTCGGGCCTCTTCCGGGGTCGGTGTGATGTAGACCTCGAAATCGGGTAAATCACGTTTGATCAAGCCAATGATTGGCAAATCGATTCCCGCCCGCACCGCCAGCACATCCTTGATCGATTGAATCCGCACGGCCTTCGCGCCACCGATTTTTGCGGCCTTGGCGAAGGCGACAATGAAAACCGGATCACGAAAAGGACTGCCCGGATCGGCCTGACAAGAAACGATCAACGCGCCACGCAAGGATTCTTTGAGGTTCATCACCTCGAGTCTACCGTAGGCCATTTGACCAGTGCCCCGAACGTCAATCGATGCCATACTCGCGCATGACCGAAAATGACCCGTACCTGTGGCTCGAGGAAGTTGACTCCGACGCGGCACTCGCCTGGGTGCGCGAACGCAACGCCATCTCGCTGGCTCAACTCGAGACACCGAATGGTTTGGCCTTGCGGGAACGCTTTGAGAAGATTCTGAATTCCGATGCGAAAATTCCTTACGTCAGCGAAATGGGCGGCTGGTGGTACAACTTCTGGCAGGACGCGAACCACGAACGCGGATTGTGGCGACGCTGCTCCCGAGCCTCGTACATGACTGGCAATCCTGACTGGAAAACGGTGCTGGATTTGGATGCGCTTGCCACACTCGAGGCTGAAAATTGGGTTTGGGCCGGATCGGAAATCCTCGAGCCTGAATGCCGTCACGCGCTGATCATCCTGTCTCGGGGTGGTGGCGATGCGCACGTGATCCGCGAGTTTGATCTGCAAACCCTCGAGTTTGTCAAAGATGGTTTTGTGCTACCCGAAGCCAAAACCGGTGCGTCGTGGATCGACCGTGACACAATATACGTCGGCACCGATTTCGGACCCGGAACACTGACCAAAAGTGGGTACGCACGGCAATTCAAACGCTGGAAACGAGGCACACCACTCGAGGCTGCCGAACTTGTTTTTGAGATTCCCGAAGATGACGTATGGGTGTACGGATCGGTCGAACGTGATGCCAAGTTCACCCGAGAATGGCTGCTGCATGGCAAAACTTTTCACACCAACGAAATGCACGTGCGGGTCGGTGAAACATTCATCAAGCTCGAGAAGCCTGACGATGCCGATACCAGTTCGTTCAACGAACATTTGCTGATCCGACTGCGATCCGATTGGAAGATCGGCGAAACCTCGTACCCACAAGGCGCACTGCTGGCCATCAACTTTGAAGCATTCTTGGCGGACTCTCGAGAATTCAGCATCTTGTTCACACCGACACCACGCTCGAGCCTGGCCAGCTTTGTGTGCACGAAAAACACGTTGGTCACGGTGGCACTCGAGAACGTGCAATCTAAACTGACCTCGTGGCATTTTGAAAATGGAAGCTGGATTTCGCGTGATTCGCCGTTGGCTGCGGGCAACGTCGAAGTCGGAGCCGTCAACCATTTCGAGAACGACGAACTGTTCGTTTATGGCGAGGATTTCCTGACCCCATCAATCCTTGCACTGACTGATGGGACCAATATTCAAACCCTGCGGCAACTCCCGGCCGTTTTCGATGCGACTGGCCTGAAAGTCCAGCAACTCGAGGCGATCTCGAGTGACGGCGAACGTATTCCGTACTTTGTGGTGCATCGAGAAGACATCAAACTTGATGGGCAAAATCCAACGATACTTTACGCTTACGGTGGCTTCCAGCTTTCCGAATTACCGTACTATCCCGCGATGGCCGGTTCCGCTTGGCTCGAGCGTGGCGGTGTCTACGTGCTCGCCAACATTCGTGGCGGTGGAGAATTCGGACCGCGTTGGCATCAGGCGGCGTTAAAACACAACCGGCAAATCGCCTTCGATGATTTTATTGCGGTGGCCGAAAGCCTGATTGCATCTGGCATCACCTCGTGTTCGCATTTGGGCATTCAGGGCGGCAGCAACGGTGGTTTGCTTGTTGGAACCGTGATGGTGCAACGTCCAGATTTGTTCGGCGCGGTCGTCTGCGAGGTTCCACTCTTGGACATGAAACGTTTTCACCTGCTGCTCGCGGGCGCATCCTGGGTGGACGAATACGGCAATCCAGAAGATGCGGACGATTGGGCGGCGCTCGAGAAATACTCGCCGTATCAGAACGTCAAATCCGGGAAGCCATTTCCGAAAGTCTTGTTCACCACCAGCACCCGAGACGACCGCGTGCATCCCGGTCATGCCCGAAAAATGATGGCGCGAATGCTCGAGCAGGGCCATGACGTGTTGTACTTTGAAAACATCGAAGGTGGTCACGGTGGCGCGGCCAACAACCGGCAACGCGCTTTGATGCGCTCACTGACGTATGAATTCTTGTGGCAGAGCTTGCAATAAATCTCGAGTCCTATTTTGCTTGCGGTTCGGGTAAAGCCAATTTTTGAATCAATTCCGGCAAGTTGATCGGGCCGTTGACACTGTTCGCAATCTGCTCGAGGTTCGCTTTGGGCAGGTTCGCAATCACCCAAACCCACGCGCCGTTCACGTCACGCACCGCCAATTTTGGTCCGGCCTTCGTCTGGTTTGGCGCGAGCACCAACGCGATCACCGACAAGCCATTGCTGGCCCGAATCTCGAGGCGACGCTGGCCGTTTACATCCTTGATTTGCGCCCCGAGCACCCGGAATCCCTCCGGCAAATTCAAACCTTTCAACGCGGTTATCACGTTCTTCTCGAGTTCCGTTTTGAGTGGAGCGCGTCGTCCTTTGCGTTTCTCTCGAGGTGCCGGTGCGCCTTTGATGCCAATAAACTGCGCTTTGGCCGTGACGTTGCCCGCGAAATCCGTTTCCTCAAACGCGAGGCGATGCCGCCATTCGCGGTCCACCCAGAACGTCCAACGGGGCGCGATTTTGTTTTTCGGCTCGAGCGAAAGTTTGTACGTTTCGCGTTCAGCAATTTTCTTGCCCTCCTCGAGTTGCAAACGAAAATTTGCCTCGATCAATTCGGGAATCATCAATGGCAGCAATGGCAACTCACTGAGGATTTGATCCGCCAGTTTGCGAGGCGGGAACAGTTGCGTCTCGAGCACCTCACCGGTCAGAACGCTGGTCGCTTCGTTTTCGTAGACACTGTTTAGGAATGGTCGGACTTTCGGTAATTCTTGCGCGAACGCCAGACCGAAAATCAGCACGATTAAAATCGAGGCTCGAGCCATTGAAGTCTGGATGAACATCACCAGCCCTCGCTGGCTTCCTGGTATGCCTGGTACGCCTCGCTCGGATCGACGGTTGCGCTGGTGGGTGCTCGCAACAACACACCAGCAATCACGGCGGCGACAAGGCCGGTTCCGGCCAACCAGCGCGTGCCGAGTTGAATCACATGGGCGCGTCTCGAGCGAGTTCGTTCGCGTTGCAATCCGGCGAGAACAACTTTGATCGCGTCATGATCGACGGCGCGAAGTTGTGCGGCGCTCGAGAGGTGTTGCGCCCAAACTGGATCAGATTCGTGATTGTCGCGTTGGCGTTTCAAGAACTCGAGCGTGCGAGAAATCACGGCCTCATCGTCATTGATACTTTGCAATTGGCCCTCACTCGCGGCACCCGAGAGGAAGTTCGCCCAGCTTGAATCCTCTGGTTCGAGATCGGCTTGATTCAAATTGTCGAGTTCGTCATTCATGGTTTGAACCCTTCCGCCTCGAGAATTCCCCGCAGTGCTTCCCGTGCCCGTGACATGCGTGACTTGATCGTACCGACCTGAACCTCGAGCACTTCGGCGACAGCAGCATAATCGAGGCCGCCAAACTCGACCAGCGTGAACGTTTCACGAAATTCCGGTTTGATCTGCTGCAAGGCCCGTTCGAGTGCGCTGCGCAAATCTCGATTCTCCGCCACCTCGAGCGGCGTGACCTGATCGCTGATGACCTCGAGCGGAATTTCAAGGTCGTTTCGGGCATTCGGATTGCGACGCAAACTCGCATAGGCGCAATTCAAGACAATTCGATGGACCCACGTGCTGAATTGCGCCTCCTCTCGGAAGTTGCCAATCGCCCGGTAAGCGTTCAAGAAACCATCCTGAACCACATCGAACGCCTCCTCGCGGCCCACAATTCTCGAGGCGACCGCGTGCAATCGTGGTGCGTACCGTCGCACAAGCTCATCAAAGGCTGTATCACGCTCGGATGTAGCCTTCGCATTGCGGGCCAAGGCCACCAACGCCGCATCGTCGAGCGTTTCAAGTTGCTCGAGCGGTCCGGGGCTGATCCCCATGCGAAATGGCTGGTTGTGGGCCAAGGTGAGCGTCATTGTACGGGTTGGATGCAGGAAAGCCGGTGATGGTTCCCGAAAAGCAAAAACAGTGAAAAGTGGAAGCGCGAACAGCCCGTCAGCGCCGCAAGCGATCCAAGCCCGTTAGCGATCCTGCCCGCAAGGTGCATGGTTAGGATCAAGAAGGTGCTGCATTGGGATCAAGAAGCGATCCAAGCCCGATAGGTGCTGCATTGGGATCAAGAAGCCCGTCAGGTGCTGGTTTCGCGGCAAGCAGGTGCTGTCTTGTGAGCAAGAAGGTGGAAAGTGAAAAGCTCGAGGTTCTGACTTTCCACTTTGAACTTTGCACTTTCCACTCCTGACCTTGAGCGCACCTTCATACTCTCGAGTTCGGCCCGAGAATCCCCACTTCGTCGTCTGGACTACTGAAGTTCATTTTGGAACCCCTAGCCTGTGCCCGTGACCCCCACTGCGCTCGCGGATTATCTTGGACAACTCGTCAAGCACGAACTCAAACTTTCAGCGATGCTTTGGGGTGCGCCCGGTGTCGGCAAATCCAGCATCGTCGCGCAAACCGCCAAGGCGTTCGACCTCGAGTTTGTCGATGTGCGCCTCTCGCAGCTCGCCCCGACCGATTTGCGCGGCCTGCCCGTGCCGGAGAACGGCGTTTCAAAATGGTATCCGCCAGAATTCTTGCCGACCTCCGGCAAAGGCATCTTGTTCTTGGACGAGTTGAACATGGCCCCACCGACCATGCAGGGCATGGCGCAACAATTGATTCTGGATCGCAAGGTTGGTTCGTACACCTTGCCGGACGGTTGGTTCATCTGGGCGGCGGGCAACCGCAAAGAGGACCGAGCCAGCGTTTTCGACATGCCCGCACCGCTCGCCAATCGATTCCTTCATCTCGAGGTTGAACCAGATTTGGAAAGCTTCAAACTGTATGGCTTCACGGCTGGCATTCACGAACACATCCTGGCGTTCCTCGCGTTCCGGCCACAGTTGCTGCACGCCCTCGACAGCAAGCACCCGGCCTGGCCGAGCCCGCGATCCTGGGAGATGGCCAGCAAACTCCTCAACGCCGGTCTCGACATTTCTGCCGTGGTTGGTGCTGGGGCCGCCGCCGAATTCGCCGCGTTCATTCAGGTTTACGACATGCTGCCCGCACTCGATCCGATCCTCGAAGGTCGCGCCAAAGACATGGCTTTCCCAGAGGAACCCTCGAGCCGATACGCCACCGTGATCGGCCTGACCATGCGGGCAACAACCGCCGAGCACGCGCTTCATGCCTTCCAATGGCTCTCCGATGTTGCCAGCCCAGAATGGGTGCAACTGTTCGCCGTGGACATGTTCGGACGCTTGCGCACACGCGGGCAACTCGGTGAATTGGCGCAAATGGTCCAGAAAGACTCGAGGTTGCAAGAATTTCTTAAAGAGTACCGAAAGCTTGTGGGGCTATAACGGCAGAGAAAAGAGGAAAGATTAAAGAGGCGATCCCGCCCGCAAGGTGCGTCTTGGGATCAAGAGGAAAGTAAGATCAAAGGCAAGAACAAGAAACGGTGCTTCTGAATTCTCGAGCTTCTCTCAACTCTTAAAGTTTCACCGCTGTTACTTTTCTCTTCTTTGACTTTCCTCTAGCTTTTCCCGAGGTTCACGATGCCCGAAGACACCAACAATTTGCTTTCAGATCTTCTGCTCGAGGCTCGAGATGCGAGCACGCTTCCGGCTCGGTTGACGGTGCTTTCGGTTCATCGTGACGCGGAGATTCGTCGGGCGGTGACGGGCAATCCGAACACGCCTTCACGGGTGCTCGAGCGGTTGAGCGTGATGTTTCCCGAGGCGTTCTTTGCGAATCCAATCTTGGATTTGTTGTCGCTCGAGAATCCAAATTTTATTGCGGACCTTCCAGCCTGGGCGCGTTCAAGAATGCTGGCCTGTCAGAACGCCCCTGAAGGCTTCCTGCGTTGGGCCGAACAACTTGGGAACGACGAGGCGCTGCTGGCCGTCTGCGCGAACCGTGGCGCACTTGGGGCTATGCTCGAGCGTTTGTGCGATCATCACGATGCGGGTGTGGCTCGAGCGGCGCAACTGCATGTCAACTCCAAGCGTGAGCCGCAAGGGGCCGGAACCATGACGTTCACGCAAATCCTGCAAGACGAAACGCTCGAGCGTGATTCCGAAACCTTGAAAGCACTTTTGGTAGTCAATCTCGCCACGCCGGAAGTGCTCGAGGTGCTGGCCTTGGACAACGATGCCGATCTGCGCAAAGGTGTCGCCCAACATGCCGGTGTTTCCTCGCGTATTCTTGAACAACTCGCCGCCGACGATGACGAGGATGTTCGCGCCATTGCTCGGGCCAACCTGCGCGGCACTGGCGAACGCTTCGAGTTGGTCGCAAGACTCGAAGCTGGCGAAACGAACCTGACTCCTGACGAACTCGAACGGGCCAGCAAGGTTGGCATTTGGGCCTTCAAGCTCGCGGTCCAACAGGCGAACGCACCACTGATGATGCTCGAACAGGCCGCGAACAACGAAGATTGGCGCGTGCGTGAAGCTGCCGCCCGCAATCCGAACCTCAGCGGAGAACTGCTCGAGAAACTCGCCCTTGATTCCGACCGTGATGTTCGTGCCGCGATTGCTGCGAACACGCATTTGAATGCCGAAACGCTTGAGCGCCTTTTGGGTGATACCAGCGAAGAAGTCCGCGCCGTCGCGGTGCAACACCCGCACGCGCCAAAAAACTTGCTCGATGATCTCGAGCGGGCCAAAACCCTGGATGTGAACCTGACCGTGCCCGAACTCGAGAAACTCGCCGAGAGCAGCGAATGGGCGCGACGTATCGCGGCGCAACACCCGAAGATGCCCACCGCGACCCTCGAGCGATTGGCCACGCACGAGGATTGGTACACGCGCCAAGCCGTCGCCCGCAACGAATCGGCACCAACGAATGTGCTCGAGTTACTGGTTGGGGATTCCGATGCGGACGTGCGCAGTGCGGTCGCCGCGAACCACAATGTCTCCGTGTCTGTGCTCGAGACGCTCGCCGCCGACAACAACCATGAGGTTCGCAAGTTTGTGGCCCTGAACGCCCACATCACCACAGCACTTCTGGGATTGCTGGCCGAGGATGGCAACTGGATCGTGCGTCAAGCCGTCGCCAGCAACGCCAACACGCCAGAGGCCGCACTCGAGAAACTTGCCTTCGATTCTGACCGCGATGTCAAACAGGCCGTGGCTGAAAATCCGAACATTCCAGAATCCGCACTCGAGGTGCTGTTCTCCAAATGGTTCGCGTCACTCGATAACGTTCCCGGCAGTCTGCGCGAACTGTACCGTCGCGCCCGCAGCCAAGATTTGAGTTTGCAATCGGGCGTACTCGAGCAGTTGGCGCAAGGTGGCGAATGGGCCAAGTTGCTCGCCGCGAAACACCCGAACACGCCCGAACATGTGCTGCTACTTTTGGGCCGCGATGAAGATTGGCGCACCCGCCAAGCCACCGCGCAAAACCCAAGCTCGAGTGCCGTCGTGCTCGCACAATCGCTCGGTGACACCGACCATGATGTGCGCACAGCCATCGCCGCGCACACCAACAGCAGTACCGAAATGTTTGACATCCTCGCCAGCGACCCGCACGGCGATGTGCGTCGCGCCCTGCTCGAACGCAGCGACGTGACACAGGCCGCCGTCATTGCGCTGCTTTGCGATGAAGAGGATGACCTTCGCGCCCTCGCACGCGAACACGCCCTCGCACCGAAAGAAATGCTTGAGATCATCACCCGTGCCGAAGAGTTTGATGCCAGCCTCGAGCCGCAACATTTGGTCATGCTCGCAGGTCAAGGCGTTCGCGCCCGCACGCTCGCCGCAAAAAACACGAACACCGACAGCGATACCCTGCACGTGCTGGCACAAGACGATGACTGGCATGTGCGTCAAGCCGTGGCGCAAAATCCCAGCACGAACCCGAACACGCTCGAGCTTCTGACGGATGACAGCGACCGTGATGTTCGTGCCGCCGTTGCCGCAAACACGAGCCTGAGTCCGAAATTACTCGAGCAATTCGTGACCGACAGCGACGAACTCGTGCGCAATGCGGCCCTGCGAAATTTGCACTTGCCCGCGAGCATCCTCGAGTCGCAACGCCGAACCGTTCTGGGCAAACTTGCCCGCGCCAGAGAACCATTCAACCGCATGATCGCCCTGATGCACCCACTGTTTTCGACTCGAGAATTGCGAAAAAACCGCAACCAGAATTCACTCGAATGGCGCGAACGTTTAGCCGTCACGCACAACCCAAACCTGCCGCTCGAGGTTTTGCAAACCATGACCAACGACGCCAACCGAATCGTGCGGGCAGCGGCGATAGAACTACTTGCTGCTCGAGTTTCTGAAGTTCCTGCAAACTGACCAATCCACACGCTTGTGTAGGGGCGAGGCTAGCTTCTTGATCCCACAGCGGCACCTATCGGGCCTGGATCGCCTCGCCCCTACGGGAAAATCATTTGACTTGATAGACGTTTGAAAGGTCGATCCATGCCAGAACAACCCAATCTTGAACCCAATCTCGAGCCAAATCTCGAGTCAAATCTCGAACCGAATCTCGAGCCGAATCCAGAACCGCAAATCATCACCGTTCCGAACCTCGAGCGTGAAGTCAGCGCGAGCTTGTTGCGTTTGCGAATGCGAGCACCGTTTTTTGCGACGCTTGCCTTGTACACCCGGTTCCGTGCCAGCCTCGAGTTGCCAACCGCAGCGACGGATGGCATGGATGTCTTTTACAATCCGTTGTTCATGTCGCGCTTGCCGCAAATTCAGTTCGATGCGGTTCTCTTGCACGAGGTTTTGCACGCCGCGTTGGTTCACGTGCCGCGCCGTGGGGCCAGGGATGCGAAAGGTTGGAACATCGCCGCCGACGTGGTCGTCAATGGAATCCTGATGCAGAACGGTTTTGAATTGCCCGAGGGTACGATCCGTGATGAAACCCTCGAGCATTACAGCGTCGAGGAGGTTTATGCGCTTTTGCCGCGCCAAGAGCAGCAGCATGAACTCTCGAATCCAGATTTGATGGATGGCCCACCGAGCGATACCGATGGCGAAGAATCCGAGGGTGGCTCGCCAGGTTCGGGCAAGCAGAAACGCCGACGTCCCAACGAAGGCCAGCTTTCTGAGCAGGCGAAACGCAAGATGGAGGAACACTGGAAACGCGCCACGCAACAGGCGAGCGTCGTGGCTCGAGGTTCCTCGAAAGGCAACATGCCAGCGGGTCTCGAGCGGTTGTTGGGTCAGATTCAAGCGCCGAAACTCGATTGGCGAACCTTGCTCTGGCGGTACTTGGTGCGAACCCCGACCGATTTCGAGGAGTTCGACCGGCGTTTTGTTGGACGCGGCTATTACCTCGAGAGCTTGTCCGGTGAGAGTGTCCGCGTCTTCGTTTGCGTGGACACCTCCGGCAGTGTGGACGATGGACAAGTCCAAGCCTTTCTCGGCGAGGTGCGTGGCATCATGCGTGCGTACCCGCACGTGCAAGTCGATCTCTACTACGCCGATGCCGATGTCTACGGCCCGCACGAACTGTCTCGAGATGGTGATTTCCCAGCGCCGCAAGGTGGAGGCGGCACCGACTTCCGACCGTTTTTTGCCGCCGTCGATTCTCGCCTCGAGCCGCACCAGCAAAGTGTGATCGTTTACCTGACGGACGGTTTCGGCGATTTCCCCGAGGACGCGCCGAAAGCCCCAACCTTGTGGGTCGTCACGCCAGGAGGTTTGGACCTCGAGCAATTCCCATTCGGTGAGGTTGCGCCGTTACTCTTGGATTGAGTTTTGTTCGGTCGAATTTTGTTGGCTTGGATTCTGGAATTCCACGTCCTCGTAAATATCCTCGAGCGTCATGGTCAAGTTGATGCAAGGCAACTCAAGCGTGCCTGTTTCCTGAATTTTTTCGTAACGCCAAGTTTCGTAAGGCATTCGGCGGTACACTTCGATCAATTTGCGATCCTGTGAAACGAGCACATACGCTTGTAAACTTGGAATTTGCAGGTATTGCAGAAATTTCTCGCCCCGGTCAAACGCTTCGGTGCTCGCTGAAAGCACTTCAACGATGAAACACGGGCGGCGTTTAACCCGGTTGTCTTGACTGTCTTCGTCATCTTCATCGCAAATCACGAAGACATCTGGATAAAATCCGGTTCCATCGGGTGTGCGAACTTTAACATCGGCGATGTAAACCCGACAACTCGAACCTCGAGCGGCGAGTGCGGCCCGAATATTGATGTTGTTCGAGATTTGGTTGTGCTGGGTTGTGCCGCCCGCCATTGCAAACATGAACCCATCGACGAATTCATGCCGGGTGCCGCTGCGCTCCTCGAGTTCCAGGTATTCCTCGAAGCTCAGGCGTTTGGCATCTTTGGGGGCCACGCGGCTCATGTTTCGAGTGTAACGGAAACTTGGATGCAGCATATAAGATTCATTCATGACCACCGGCAGCACCCAACATCGTGAGAGCGCTCCAAAAACCATTCGCACCGCGATCCTGACCATTTCGGACACGCGCACCCCAGAGACGGACACGGCGGGCGAGTACCTGAAAACCGTGCTCGAGGATGGCGGGCATCAAGTGTTGGCGCGAAGCATTGTCAAAGACGATTCGGATGCGATTCGTTCAACGCTCGAAACTTGGTTGGCGCAAGGTGACATTCAGGCGATCATCACCACGGGTGGCACGGGCATCGCCAAGCGCGACAACACGATTCCGGTGATTGAAAGCCTGATCGAAAAACCCATGCCCGGATTCGGCGAGATTTTCAGGATGCTGTCCTACCAGGAGGTTCGTGGCGCGGCGATCCTCTCGAGGGCCACGGCTGGATTGGGCGGCAATGGCAAAACTCTAATCTTCGCGCTGCCCGGATCATTGAACGCCGTGCAAACTGCCTGGAAGGGTATTCTGTGTGAAGACCTCGAGCATTTTGTGTTCGAGATCATCCGGTAGCGGGCAGCGATGAGCAATGAGCGATGGGAAACCCCAAAACTCGAGCTTGTCTATTCTTGTGCCCGTAACCAAAAGGCCAGTCCGATTGCGACCGCCGATGCGATCAGCACAGAACCAATTTTGAAGGCGAACAACGTCAGAAATCCGTAACCGATGCTCAGCAATTTGCGTTCGTTGCCTTTGACCAAGAAGATCAATCCGAGCAAGGTTAAAGCGTACACAATTCCCGAGACGATCAGATCGGTCATGGCTCGAGTGTAGCCGTCAGTGCGTTCAATTTTGGGTCTCGAGCAGACCTCGGATTTTGACTGGAGATTTTGACGTTACTTTTCACTTTGAACTTTTCACTTTCAACTCGTTCTACCGGTGGTACGGTTCGCCGCGCTCGAGCGTCGCCGCCCGGTACAACGCCTCGCAGGTCACGAGTTGTGCCAGGTCGTGCGGAAACGTCAGGTCTGAAAGCGCCCAGAGCATTCGTGCGCTGAAGCGAACCTCGTCGGACAATCCTTCTGGACCGCCGATCAGAAAGGCGACTTCGCCCTCGCCGCCGGTCGCCAGATTCGTCATCCAGGTGGTTAACGCCTCAGTCGTGAAATGCTTGCCTCGCGGATCGAGTGCGACGATGAACGCCTTTCCTGCCGCCTCGAGCAGGCTTTTCCCCTCCTCGAGTTGGGCGGTTTCGCCGCCACGTTTGCTGTCGCGGACGCGGGTCACACGGACCTTATGGTATCGCTCGAGGCGTTTGAGGTAGACCTCGCAACCGATTCGGGCGTACTCGTGCTTGGGCTCGCCAACGGTAATCAGGTGGACACGCATGGCTCGAGGCTATCAGTTCAAGTTCGAGATGAGGAGGGGAGGCGTGCGTTTTCACCCAAATCCTCGGTCCAAATCCCGTAAACTAAGCCCATGATCGAGACTGGCCTGTTGTGCGTTGGCGACCAGCTTGAGGGCCTCTCGAGTGTCCGCAAGCTCCTCTCGCCCGAAGAATTTTCTGAAGCGGCATTCGAAACGATTCCTGACGAGAATGCCGTGATTCGTCGCACCCTCCGAATGTGGTCCACCAGCAAAGACCTGCATTTGATCTTGACGATTGGTGGCAGCAACATCGGCATTCGTGAGCGTGTGCCAGAAGTCACCCAGGAAATCCTCGAGCGTCCGATTCCCGGTCTGGCGGAACTGATGCGGCTTGCGGGGGTGCAGAAGTCACGTAAGGCCGCTTTATGGCGTGGTGTGGCCGGTCAGACCGCCCGTTGCCTGATCGTCAACCTGCCCGCCGAGGATACCGGTATTGCACTCGAGGCGATTTTGCCAGTGCTCTCAAAAGCTGTTGAGGGGATTCGCTCGCTCGAGGTGGCCGAGAAGGTTGGACGCAGGACGTAAAACCAGGTGAAAGCGAAAAGCAAAGGCCAGATTCTCTCGAGCGTCTGGCCTTTGCTTTTGTCTCAGAGTCCAGTCGGCAGGTGCAGGAATTGCCATAGCAGTCCGAACGTGAGCAGATGGACGTGCTGCGCGGCTACGGCATGTGTGATCAACCCGTTTCGATTTGAATTTCAGGTGATCCCAATTCTTTTCATGGTTTAATCCAGCAACCACAACCCGGAGGAAAACCATGCGCTTACACGTGAAAAATCGTTTCTGGATCAATACGGCCCTCTCCAGCATTTTTGCAACATTGGTGATGGCCTGTGGAGGAGGTGGCACCACCACCCCGACCGCCTCGAGCGTGCTGGTCAGTGGCCCGGCTGCTGCGACACTCAAAATCAATGAAGGCACGGCATTTACTGCTGTTGCCAAAGATTCGAGCGGTGCAGCCATCACTGGAAAGGCATTCACGTGGGCCTCGAGTGACACGAACATTGCCACAGTTGATACGGGCGGAATTGTGACGGCCAAACGGATCGGTACGGTTAAAATTTCGGCGACGACGGAGAGCATTACGGGTGAAGGTGCCGTACAGAAAACGTATGGACTCGAAATGTCTGGTGGGCTTTACAAAGATCCAACCAGTACCGTACCTGGTACGGCGTTCATTGCGAAATTGGGGCTTGCAGACGGAACCAATCCCGTTACAGCCACAATAATCACAGTGATAGGACCCTCTGGATGGAACGCAGGTGGTATCTCAGTTACATCTTCATATCCTGCAAGCCAAGGATTCACCTACTTCTTTCGGTCACTGATCCCAGCCATCAATGGAACATATGTGGCGACCGCAACGGTAAGTGGCGAGAATTATGGCTCTAAATTTGAGATCAAAACCGATAACAGCATTGAACCAGCCACGAGCCTCATCGTTAATGTCGCCAAAACACAGGCTGATGCGAGTTGGACTGCGCCTGTGAACGCGGCAGGTTACATTGCAAGAATCTGGCAAGACAACGGTGCTGCAAACGACACGATTGTTACGGGTGCGAATTTTAGAACCCCGGCCTCAAGTCAGCAATTTCGCAACATCACCCTCGATCCGACAAAACAGTATTATCTTGAGGTGACGGCCACCAATGCTGTGTGGTCTCCAGGAAACAGCCCATCACTGCCGACGCAATTCAACCTGTCTCGAGTCATCAGCAGTTCTAATTTCAGCCCAGCGCCGTAGCAATACTTGAACGAACCCTCAAGACAAGCCGCTCGAGTATGTGCATCGTGATTGCAGCCAGGACCTCAATCCTGGTATGCAGTACGTCATGACCCGACGTCTTCCCCTCATCTTCATCCTGGTTGCCCTCGCTGTGACCGTCCTTTCGAGCCCAAACCTCTCGAGCACTGAAGCCCGAGCGCGGGCTTTGCCGATCCCCAAATACTTGCAGGCCCGAGGTGTGCAGTACTTGTTCGCCTCGGGCACGTCCAACTTTGCGGGCTCACCCGATTTTCGTGTCGCCAACATTGTCAATGGCGCGAGCCGATTAGATGGCAAAGTCATCGAACCCGGTGCAGTCTTTGATTTCAATAAAGCCGTCGGTGGCATCACCAAAGAAACTGGTTTCGTGCTCGGCTACATCATCAAGAACGGCACGCTCGAGAAGGATGTTGGCGGTGGGATTTGCCAAGTTTCAACCACGATCTTTCGTGCCGCGTACCAGGGCGGCCTGCCAATTGTCGAACGCAACTGGCATTCGTACCGCGTGCATTACTACGACCCGATTGGCCTCGAGGCGACCGTTTACGAACCGTGGAAGAATTTTAAGTTTCGTAACGACACCGGCACGCCGTTGTACATCCGGGCGTTCTGGAATGTTCGGCGTAAATGGTTGACGTTTAACTTGTACGGCCCGCGCCCAGACCGCAGCACCTGGGTTTCCAAAGCGACCATCACCCGTACTGTGCCTCCCGGACCTGCCCGCTTCATCGCCGATGATAAAACCCGCTTTGGTCGCACGCGATTGATCGACACGGCCCAACCAGGATTTGATTTGTACGTCACTCGCGTTGTGACCTTCAACACGGGCCGAAAATTGCGCGACACGACCCGCAGCATCTATCAACCCTGGGGACAAATCTGGGGCGTTCATCCACAGGATCGGCGTTTGCTGGCACAACAGGCATTGGCCAAAACCCAAGCGAAAAAACCCGAGGCGATCAATACGGTCGGTTTGAAAGGCACGCCGGTTGTGGTCACGCTCAACCGATGACGAGCAAGGCAGTAAGCTCGAGACATGACTGAACATTTGATGGCGCTGTTCAAACGTGATCTCGAGAAACTTGTGACCGAACTCGAGGCGTACACGGACGAAAGCAAACTTTGGGTTCGGGCCGGTGAGATCAAGAATCCGGCTGGGAATCTGGTTTTGCACTTGCACGGGAACCTGAATCACTTCGTTGGCAAGATTCTCGGCAAGCTCGAGTTCGTGCGTGATCGAGAAGCAGAATTTTCACGATCCGACGTGCCTCGAGCCGAATTGATTGCAATGGTTCGGGCCACCAGCGGCATGCTCGAGACGGTTCT
>JAYURE010000252.1:0-5322 GCA_043756345.1 Deinococcales bacterium
ATCCTGAAATCCACGAATTCCGGCACGACTTGGACACCAATTCGACGCGGTGATTACGTGACCGCGAACCGTGATTTCAAAGTCACCGGCGAACGCATCAATGTCGATCCGACCAACTCGAACCACATCGTTTACGGAACTCGAGCCGCTGGATTGTTCGAGTCGTTAAACGGTGGCGCGACCTTCAGCAAAGTCACGAGCGTACCGGTCGGCGTCCAAATTAATATGATAGAGAACGGGCAGCCCATAGTTCGTTACCAGGGTGTGACCTGGGTGCAGTTCGACAAGACCGGAGCCGCCTACGTCGCCGTCGCCAAGGCGGGCATCTACCGTGGCGTCGGCGGGATCTGGACCAAGATCAGCCCGGCAGCACTGAATGGGGAAATCCCAACTCGAGCCAGCGTTGCCAGTGATGGCACGTTGTACGCGGCTTACATGTCGCCCGATGGTGAGGATTATTCCCAGCAACTCGGTTTCGTGTACCGTTATCGCGCCGGGGTTTGGAAGAACATCACGCCGCCGGTGATCGACTGGAAACCGAACGCGATCACGGTCAGCCCGACGGACCCGAACTTTGTTGTGACCACACCGTTGAACGGCACGCACGATTACCGTGACATGTATTTCAGCCGCGATGCTGGTGCAACCTGGAAGCCAATTCCGTTCAACACTGGACGCTTCACATCACAAGAAGGCTGGCTTTCGGACGGCGAGTTCGTGTTCGTTTCGCAATCCCTGCAATTCGATCCATTCAACTCGAAACGCTTGTGGGGTACGAGCGGCATGAGCGTCTGGCGTTCGGACAACTTCGACGCGCCGGACACTGCGACCTTCAAAACGCAATCCAAAGGCATCGCCGAAACCGTCGATTTCACGATTGCCTCACCGCCCGGATCGGGCAAGACGTTCATCGGCATGGGTGACATTTGTGGCATGAGGTGGTCGAATCTGGATGTTGCACCCGCCCTTCAAGACCGGATTTACATTGGACACATGAACTGCTCGGATATCGTTTACAGCGAAAAGAACCCGAACGCCTTGGCTGTTGTTGGACGCAACGGATACTTCGGTGAATACTTTAATGCCACCTCTCGAGACGGAGGCACGACCTGGCAGCCGTTCAACCCGCCGTTCAAGGATTACGCCAATGGGCGGATCGTGATCTCGAGTACCGACCCACAAAACATGGTCTGGGCCGGACAGGGCCAATACGTGTACTTCACCAAGAACGGTGGACAAACCTGGGCCAAGGCACAAGGGCGCGACGGTGGTCCCGGCCCAGGAAACCCGGTTTATAACGATCCGTGGACTCCGGTCTGGCCGTTAACTGCCGACCCAGAACGCGGTGGCGTGTTCTACTCCTACGGTAGTTACGATGGCGACCGTCACGATGTTTATCGTTCTGAAGATGGTGGTGCAACCTGGAAGACTGCGTACACCTTCAACGAAGGCTTCTTCATTGACGTGCGTTTGCGTAACACACCCGGAAAGACTGGACACCTCTGGATGGGAACCTTGGATAACGGTGGTTTCCGCAGCATCAACGGTGGCACCACCTGGCAAGCCCTCGCAGGATTCAGCAGCGTCAGGGACATCTCGCTCGGCAAGCCACAGACAGTAACCTCGTATCCGACCATCTTTGCGATGGGCACTCGAGCCGGAATCGCTGGTGTTTACCGTAGCGTGGACGAGGGCAAAACCTGGGTTCTGGTCACGCCAAACGCGAACCAGAACGTCCTGAGCAGCCTGTTCAAATCGATTATGGCGGACCGCAACATCTTTGGGCGCGTCTTCGTGGCGACCGATGGGCGTGGCACCTTCTACAGCACCCTCAAATAATTCACTCGAGCTTGCGGGGTTCGTTCCATCATGCGAACCCCGCTCGGCCTGACAGATTCGGGCCATCGATAGGTATGAGATTTGACTGCATTGGAGAAACCGTATGAAAAAATTTCGTTCTACCGCCAGCGTCATGTTTGGTTTGGCCTCGATTTTGGCCGCCTGTAACACCAACCCAAATCAAAACCCGTTAGGGGCCATTCCTGTTACTGGCTCGAGTGTTGATTCGAGTGTTGATTCGAGTGTTGATTCGAGTACCCTACAGGCTCGAGCGATCAACAAATTGATCAAAGCGACCGGACCAGCGGCTTGGGACAACATCACCCAGGGTGGAACGGCGGTCGCGGGCGGCAAGTACACCGCCAGTTTCCGCATCAAAGGGGCCGGTGAGGTCACGCTGCGGTTCAAGGAGGATGGCGGTGCTGGCACAAGTCTCGCCAACCTTCCCTGCACGGCCTCGAGCGTTTGGAAGACCTGTTCGATTCCGATCACGATGGCTGCGAATCCGAAATTTATTTTCAACATCACCAATTCCGGTCCGGCGGCCACGCCAACGTTCATTGACGATGCGAAACTGGTCGATGCGACCGGCAAGAATTTTTTGCTCAATTCTGGTTTCGACTCGAGCACGATAGATCCATGGTGGTCCGGTCCGGCCTTCACGTTGATCAGTGAGGACGACGGCACGGGTGGCGGCACGATTCCGCCCGTGACTGGCACCGCGCAGCGTTGGTCAGACCCGACCACTTGGCCCAACAACCAAGTGCCGATCATCGGCTCGAGCGTGACCATTCCAGCCGGAAAGGTCGTGCTGCTCGATCAGAACGTGATCCTGTCCGGCCTGAACGTCATGGGCACGTTGCGTTTCGATGCCAAAGACCTGGAGTTGAAATCCGCTTACGTCATGGTTCACGGACGGCTCGAGGTGGGTACGCCGACGGTGCCGTTCGCCAAACGCGCCACGATCACCCTGACCGGTGCGGCCTCGAACACGGACGTCATGGGCATGGGCACGAAATTCCTCGGCACGATGGGTGCGGGCGTGATCGAACTGTTCGGCGAGAACCGTGCAAGCTGGACGAAACTTTCGACCACCGCCGCCAAAGGCTCGAATATTCTGAAGCTCGAGACGGTTCCCGCATGGCGTGCCGGTGACGAACTGGTGCTGGCCTCGACCGGGTATCGCGGTTGGTTCGGCGATCAAACCGAAACGCGCAAAATCACGACAATCACCGGCAACACCGTGACCCTTGACCGTGCGCTCGATTACCGGCATTGGGGCGTCAACCAAACTTTCGGCACGCAAATCTTGGACGAACGGGCCGAGATCGGATTGCTGACCAAAAACATCACCGTGCAATCGGATGCGCCCAGCGATTTCGGCGGTCACGTCATGGTCATGCCCGGCGGGGCACTGCGGGCCAACGGCGTGCATTTTGCCAACCTCGGACAGGCGGGCAAACTTGGACGCTACCCGATTCACTGGCACACGGTCGGCAACGGAGTCGGTCAGTACGTTAAAAACTCGAGCGTCAGCCGATCCAACAACCGCTGCATGGTGGTTCACGCGACCGACAATTTGCGCCTGGAAAACAACGTCTGCTTCGAGGTCAAAGGCCACGGCATTTTCCTCGAGGAGGGCAGCGAAACCGGCAATGTCATCACCGGAAACCTGATGGTCAAAGCCGAACAACCCAGCGACGCGCAACGCCTCCTGCCATCTGAGGCTTCACCCGCCTCGTACTGGATTTCCAACCCGGACAACGATGTCAGCAACAACGTCGCGGCAAGCTCGAGCGGCAAAGGATTCTGGTTGGCCTTCCCGAACAAGGCCTTCGGCACCTCGAGCAACGAACCCGACCGACCGGTGCACACGATTCTCAAACGCTTCGAGAACAACGTCGCGCATTCCAACGCGGTCAATGGCTTGTTCGCGGATTCCGTGGTCGTCAGCGATCCGGGCTTCGTGAACCCGCAACGCCACGATCCGAGGGTCAACCCGCAAGATCCGAACAGCGCGATTGTCCCAAGCACGATCAAGAACTTCCGGGCGTACAAGCACGCGAACCTGGCCGTCTGGTACGCCTCGAACCGGATCAAACTCGAGAACCTGACCCTGGGCGACAACGCCGCCGGATTGGACGGCGCGAACAACTCGTGGTTCACCGATACCGAGGACCGTAAGGCCGGAATTATTGGTGGCCTGATCGTCGGCTCGAGCCAGAATGACGACTTGGACGTGACGCTGCCGTGGTTCATCGGCGTGGGCCTGTACGACGGTCGCGTGGTCATCAAGAACGTCACCTTTGCCAATTTCTTGACCTCGCGCCACCCGAGGGCGGGAGCGATCAGCGTCGGGCAGGACGATCAGCTCGCCATGCTCAACCGCCCACAAATCCTTGGGGCCAAATACCTCAACACCGTGGCGGTTCGACTCGAGGAACCCGGCAGCAACACCGAACACGTCGGCGAGGAATTCACGCAGATTCATTTTGATGCCGACGGTTCCTGGTCCGGCAGCGCACCCGGCAGTTACATCGTCGGCAAATACCCTTACGTCCTGACGCCGCGCTGCACCAACCGTCTGGCCGACCTGAACGGTTACATCTGCAACGAACCGTACTTTCAATCGTCATTGTTCTTCGATGGCCGACCAAACGATTTTAAGTACACGCCCAAGCAACGCATCACCCGAGACGACGGCGCGATCTTCGAGAACACCGACGACAACACCGCGCTGATCAGCGGCAGAAAATACACCTGGACCTGGCAGAACGCCACCCCGAACGACATCCGGCTCGAGTTCGGCGACATGAAACCCGGATACTGGGCGGGCATCACGATCCCCTGGGCGGGTGCAACCCTGAAAACAAAAGGCAACATCTCCGGCTGGGGCGAAATGACTGCCGTAATCAGCATCGCAGAAGTGGACGCGGGCACAGGCGACCGGTTCTTCTGGAACAAAACCGCCAAGACGGTTTACTTCAAGGCCGCCTACAACGCCAGCGTCGGCGATACCCACTCCTACTACTTCGAGCCGCGTTGAACGCATTCTCTGCTCAGGCTCACGAGTGATGAGGCGTTGCTCGAGCGCCATTTTGAGCAAAACCTCGAAGCCCCAGAAATCAAATCAAACTTCGACGCTCAAATCATCCCGCCCTCTATCGCAAGACCTTCCCCGGAGGTGAAACACCGTGAACATCCGACACGTCAGCATTAGCGTTCTTGGCCTGGCCGCATTTTTGGCCGCCTGCAACACCAGCCCGCAACCCTCGAGTCCGCAAGCCGAACTGATCGATTCCTCTGGCAACCTGCAAGCCCAAGCGGTCAACAAACTTGTTCAGGCCAAAGGCCCGAAGGCATGGGACAACATCGCGCAGGAGGCCACGGCGATTGCGAATACGAAGTACACCGCCAGCTTCCGCATCAAAGGGGCCGGAGAGGTCACGCTGCGCATCTTCGAGGGCAGTTGGGTGAGGCAAA
>JAYURE010000253.1:0-5319 GCA_043756345.1 Deinococcales bacterium
CAAACCGATGGCGTACCCGACGGCTGTTGCACCCAAACCCGCCACAATTGCCACGGCCCGAGCAGCACCGGCCCAACCACGGCCACGCAAGGTTTGTGACAAGCCATTCCAGACGCCACGCGGCAAGACTTTGGCGACGTAACTGCGTTCACTCGAGAGGCCCGATTGTGAACCCACAAACCTCGAGATTGCGGCCTTTGAGATGCCTTCGGCGTAACAGCGTCGCATGAAGTACCGCCATTGCGCCCGTTCTGGTGTGACCAGGTGACGCACGCTGGCGCTCGGTTCGTACAAAATCACGCCGTTCGGGAATTTACGGGCGACCCGAATGCACAAATCGGTTTCTTCGCCACCCAACGGCACCGTGCCGATCCGACCCAAGCCGCTGCGAAACTCGAGGCCATCAAAAGCGACCCGACGAAACGACATGTTCGCGCCGATCATGTTGCGCACCGGGCTGGTTTGTTCTGGCAAACCCAGGTACGTGCAACCAATCACCCAATAAAATTCGGGCGGAAACCAATCCGGGGTTGGACCGCGCCAGGCCGGAACGATCTCACCACCGACACCGAGCGTGTTCGGGTCATCGTAAGCGTCACTCAAACGCTCGAGCCAATCTGAAGCGGCAATCGCGTCATCGTCCAAAAAAGCGATCACCTCGCCACGTGCCTCACGCAAACCGGAATTGCGGGCACCGGACAAACCGCGCTCAAAGCGATTCTCGAGCACCTGCACCGCAACCAGCGCATCGGTGCGCGTCAAAACCTGACTCGCCTGAGCAAACAATTCCGCGTTGTGGTCAATCACCACGATCACCTCGAGCGGCCTGAACGACTGCGCCTCGAGTGATTGTACCGCCAGCAGCAGTTCATCCCAACGGTTGAAACTGTACGCACAGACCACCACCGAAAAACGCAAAACGGCTCGAGCGGCAGGCTGCTGGGCAAAAGTTGAGTCTGATGAGTCAGAACTGAACCCTGCCGACGCCTCAACTCGAGCGGCGGTGAACCCCGGTGTGTTTTTCACGGTCTCGTCTCTTTCGGCGAATCTTGGCTGGGCCGATACTGTTGGGCTGGTTTGGGAAATGATGGGAAAAATCTTTACTAAGTATCTGAGAGTCGAAACTTGGCTTTCTGGATTTCCGGCCCATTCGAGAAAATGTGTCTCTGAAAATGTTTTCTGAACGAGCCAAGATTTTGACAGGCGTAACTCCTCGTCAGGAGGTACTTAGTCGCTGGATTGTCCGCTCAAGCGTGGAATGGCCGCAGTCGCTTTGGCTGGCATCAAACGTGGTTGACCACGCAGGCGTTCACCGATGATGGTTTTCAAGACGCGCCAACCATCCGGGAAGGTGCGCAGGTTGCTCTGCCCATGAATCCGGTCGGCCTCAAAGCTGTGGACTTCGATGATGTTCAAACGCGCACGCAAGGCACGAATGTTCATCATGGTTTCGATCTCGAAGCCATCGGCATCCAACTGCAAGACAGGCAGCACATCGCGCCAGAAGGCGTTGTAGCCGTAACACAAATCCGAGTAATGCCCACCAAACAGCATGTTCACCAGTATCGTCAAGCCCTTATTGCCCCACATGCGCAAGCCCGTCATGTCCGATGTGCCCGCACCCTGCAAGAACCTCGAGCCTTTGACGAAATCTGCGCCGGAACGCAAGTGACGCACGAACATGCCCATCTCTTCAGGATCGGTCGAGCCATCCGCATCGATCATGACGATGATGTCCCCAGTAGCAGCAGCGAACCCGGCACGCAAAGCGTTGCCTTTGCCTTTGCCGGTCTGCATGACCACCACGATGTCAGGGATCAATGCACGGGCGACCTCAACGGTGTTGTCGGTTGAATTGCCATCGACCAGGATGATCTCACTGACCCAACTCGGAATGCGCGGCAAGACGTGAGGCAAGTTTTCGGCCTCATTGCGGGTTGGCACGACGACAGTCACGCGCAACGGTGTGCTCGAGCGGCGACCCGATGCCGAACCTCGGCGGAGAAGTGAACTGTCTGCGAATACGGTCATGGTGCCTCCCGGTAGGGTTTATCTGAGGTAGTGAAAAAAGCAATTGCGATCAAGATCCACAATCAGCGTATCGAGCGGAATTAAAATGGCCTTAACCCCCGCTTTGGCCAAACCAAAGATGAGGCTTGCAGCGCACAAAACTGTAGTGCCATGTACCCCAATGCTCGAGCCACAAATGATCCGTAAACCCTGATCGCAACGGGCCGGAACGAAGGCCAGAAATCGGGCCAAACAGCAGGCTTGAGCCCCCAATTCACCGAGTCTTCATGATTAGAAGCCCCAGACGATGGTCGAGTGAAAATCCTCAAGAACAGTGTCCGAGATGCACTTTATTGCTCTCACAAAATTCTCGAGACAGCAACCTTAAGGCGTCTGATCAGCGTCTGTTTGGCTTTGCTGGCCAGAACCGTACTGTGCGGCCCAATCGGGCCGTTCAAACTCGCTGCTCGAGCCGAATCCTTCAAATACTTCAGGTTCGACAGGTTGCACCACTTGGATTTGCGCCACCAATCCAGCCACCCGAGACAAACTCACGCCCAGCAGCCCGAGCGAGGCCAATCCAAGTAGCAACGATCCGATGCGAACACCCTCGAGCGCCACGAGCACGCAGGCCAGCACTCCCGGTACGGTCGAGACCGCACCCAGCAACATGCTTGCCTGGAACGCCGTGGCGAAATTTTTGGTCTGCATCATTTGCACCCGAGTGAAGGCCGAAACCAGCAGGTACAAGACCAGACTGACCGCCAAGAACACCTGCGTAAATCCGAGCGGATCTCGAGGCGCAATCACGAAACGGGCAATGACCGCCGCAACCAACGTCAGGCCAACCTGTGAGGCCCAGATCGCCAGCATGACCCGACGCAAACCCAGCGTGATTTGCGTCGGACTTGCGTTCAGGGTTGGGTTCAGGTGCTCAAAGGCCCGCGTCACGGCTCGAGGATAGCCCAGGTGAAAGGTAAAAGGTCAAAGCTTGGTTCTCACTTTCACCTTTCACCTTTTTTTAAGCCAGTTCTTCAAACACGCCAAGATTACGGAAACGTTTCGCCCGACCCTCGAGAATCTGTTCACGCGAAAGGTTCGAGAGTTCGGTCAGGTGCCGCTCGAGCGCCGCCTGCAACGCCTTCGCGCTGGCATCAGGGTCGTTGTGCGCCCCGCCGGACGGTTCAGGAATGATCTCGTCCACAATTCCCAGCGGCAGCAAATCCTGCGCGGTCAGTTTCATCGCGTCGGCGGCTTTCTCGGCCTCTTTCGCGTCGCGCCACAAAATTGCGGCGCACGATTCGGGCGAGATCACGCTGTAGACCGCGTTCTCGAGGATCAGCACGCGATTGGCAACTGCCACTGCGAGCGCCCCGCCAGACCCGCCCTCGCCGATCACGACGCTGACCACGGGAACCTCGAGACGGCTCATGTGCTGGATGCTGGCGGCGATCAACCAGGCCACGCCACGTTCTTCACTGGCCACACCTGGGTACGCACCTGGAGTGTCCACGAAGGTGATGATCGGCAGTGCGAACCGTTCCGCCAAACTCATCAGGCGAATTGCCTTGCGAAACCCTTCCGGGTGCGCCATGCCGAAATTGCGCTGAATGTTTTCTTTGGTGTCGCGGCCCTTTTGCTGCCCGATCACCAACACCGGTTGCTCGTTCAAACGGGCGATACCACCGACAATCGCCGGGTCTTCGCCAAAGGCACGGTCGCCATGCAGCTCGACAAATTCGGTGAAAATCTTATCGATGTAATCCAAACTCGTCGGACGGCCCGGTGCTCGAGCCAACTGCACGCGCTGCCAACGGCTCAGGCCATCAAAGGTTTCGGAACGCAAACGCTCCAGGCGACGCTCGAGGCCGAGGACTTCCTCGGTCATGTCCACGCGGTTTGTCTCGCCATACGAACGCAATTCTTTGATGCGCGATTCCAGGTCGAGGATCGGTTTCTCGAACTCAAGCGCCATGAGAAACCCCTTGGGCGATGAGGGATGAGCGATGAGCGATGAGGAAAGGCGAAAGGTAAAAACAGGTCTGGCTCGAGGCTGGGTTTTGGGTTTTGCTGTTCCCCGTTGCCCATTGCTCATTGCCCATTGCTGCCCGACTCATCGGCGGCCTCTTGGCAAATTGAAGAACCCACGGCGCGGTGGAGTGATCGGGACGGGTGCAGGATTCTCGAGGTTGGGCGTGGGTTGCCGCATCAGCATGGCGAGGATGTGCGCCAATCGTTCCCGATGCTCGAGGCGTGAAACCACCATGTCGATCATGCCGTGCGCCTCCAAAAATTCGGCGCGTTGAAAACCTTCGGGCAGGTTTTGGCGTATCGTTTGTTGGATCACTCGAGCGCCCGCGAAACCGATCAGAGCGCCGGGTTCGGCGATGATGATGTCGGCAATCGTGGCGTAACTGGCGGTCACGCCACCCGTGGTTGGATCGGTCAGGATCGTGATGTATGGCAGGCGTTTGCGGGTCAGTCCCTCGAGCGCGACGGTCGTCTTGGCAAGCTGCATCAATGACAGTGCGCTCTCCTGCATCCTCGCGCCACCACTGGCACAAACCATGATGAACGCCCGATCTTCACTCGCCGCCAGTTCTGCCGCCCGAGAGATTTCCTCACCCTCAGCCGAGCCGAGACTGCCGCCAGAAAACTCGAAATCCATGACCGCGACCACGACCGGCAGACCGGCAATCCGGGCACGACCCGCGAAGATCGCATTCTCGCGCCCGGTCTTGGCCTTCGCACGCTCGAGGCGTTTGGCATACGGTTCGGTGTCCGTGAACTCGAGCGCATCGACGCTGCGAATCTTGCCGCTGGTCAATTCAAAACTGCCCGGATCGACCAGGCCATCGATGCGTTTGCGCACCGGCAAACGATGGTGATGCCCGCAACTGCTGCAAACCCGCTGGTTCGCCTCGAGATTCTTGTTGTAAATCTGCGTGTTGCAATTCGGGCATTTGCTCCACAAATCCGGCAAGTCCTCGTTGGATTGCTCGCGTTGCGGACCACGACGGCGAAAGAAACGCTCGAGGGCCATTAGCGAACCCCCGCAAATAGGGAGTGGAAAGTGGAAAGTGGAAAGTGGAAGCGCGAACAGCCCGGAAGCGCCGCAAGCGATCCAAGCCCGATAGGTGCTGCTTTGGGATCAAGAAGCGATCCAAGCCCGATAGGTGCTGCTTTGGGATCAAGAAGCCCGTCAGGTGCTGGTTTAACGGCAAGAAGGTGCTGTCTTGAGAGCAAGAAAGTGCAAAACCAAGCTCGAGCCGTGAGCTTTTGATTTGGGCTGTTTCTTTTCACTTTGAA
>JAYURE010000254.1:0-5318 GCA_043756345.1 Deinococcales bacterium
CTCGCCGTAATCGTAATGCGCCCCGGCTTGCGGGTTGGCCAGCAGGCCGCTGTTGTAGACCCCGCCCACCACCACGCCGATCTGCTGCTCGGCGCAATAATCCATGAACGGCATCGAGCTTTGATCCAACAGCGTGTAACGGCCCGCCAGCAGGAACAGATCGAACTCGCCCGCCTGCGCGAACTCGAGCGGCATCTGCCATTGGTTCATGCCCGCACCGATGGCACGAACGAGGCCCTGTTCGCGCAACTCGTGCAGGGCTTTGTAACCGCCGTCCATGACCTCGTTGACGCTCAGGCCCAGCACGTCGGGATCGTGCAGGAACAGGATCTCGATCCGATCCACACCCAGACGCTCGAGGCTCTCCTCGAAGGAGCGCATCACGCCGTCGTAGCTGTAATCGTAGGTCACGTTGTAGGGCGTGCTGGTTTTGAACACCGGAGTTCCGTCGCTGCCGAGTTGACTCGGGTGCGGCGGGATGCCTTCGCGCAGCAGGCGACCGACCTTGCTCGAGAGCGTGTAACCGTCCTTGCCGCGCAGGAACTCGCCGAGGCGCAGTTCGGATTGCCCGAAGCCGTACCAGGGTGCGGTATCGAAGTACCGGATGCCCGCATCCCAGGCGGTCTGGAAGACGGCATTCGCCTCCGCCTCGGAGACGCTTTGGAACAGTCCGCCCTGGGTGGCCACCCCGAACCCCAGAGGACTGAGTTGCGGCTTGGTTAATCGCGTGTTTGTCGTCATCGTTCTCCCAGAAAGAAGACCTCATCCATGCTGGCCCACCATTCCCCAGCCTTGGTAGTCGGGAGGCGGATCTGGCAAGGAATGGTCAATTTCCACCATGCTTGGGTCATTGGGTCCGCCGCCATTTTGCGTTGATCGGCGGCCCAGTCCTCACCGTGATACTCGAGGTGGGCGAACAGCAGACCGGCATGGTGGTAAATCACGTAGTTTTGAATGTTGCAATTTCGCAGCGTCTCGAGCACGGCGGGCCAAGGCTGTGCGTGAAGACGAAAGTATTCTTCGCTGAATTCGGCTCTCAATCCGATGACCATGCCCATCCGTTTCATTTCTCGCTGCTCCTTTCTTTCACCCGCAGGTGGGTCCAAACCGCTCTTGAAAGCTCGAGCCCAGTAACCTGTGTTTCATCCGTTGGACGCGAGCGTGTCGCGTCGTGATCGTCGGTTTACGGTTCATCCTGAGGAGTGGCTGGAACTCCTCAAACGATCATGGTTGAAAACGGTAGCCGCAAAGCTCGAGCTTTACTTGACATTCACCTGTATCAATTGCATTTTTTGGATCGCCTGCCAATCCCAATCGATGCCCAAACCCGGTTCGCTCGAGGGAATCAAGGCACCGTTTTCAACCCGTGTCGGGGTGCGTAAAACCGGGGCGAGTTGCGGAATGTACTCGATCCACCGTCCGTTCGGTACGGCGGCGCTCAGGCCGATGTGCAGTTCCATCAGAAAATGTGGACTGACCGCCATGTTAAAGGCCTCGGCGGTGTGCGCCACCTTCAGCCACGGTGTAATCCCGCCGACCCGGGCCGCATCGACCTGCACGAGGCTGCACGCCTGGGCCTGCATGTACTCACGGAATTGACCGACGCTGTACATCGACTCTCCGACGGCGATGGGCAGGCTGGTACTTTTGGCCAGTTGAACGTGGCCCGAAAGGTCATCGGCGGGCAAGGGTTCCTCGAGCCAGGCCAAATCCAAAGGTTCGAGCAGCCGGGCGCGACGAATCGCTTGGTCGAGGTTGAAGGCTTGATTGGCATCGACCATGATCTCGAAATCTGGACCGACCGCCGCCCGCACCGCCTCGAGCCGGGCGACATCTTCCTTGGGTTTTCGTCCAACTTTCATCTTGAAACCATTGAAGCCTTGGGCTTTGGCTTTCAGCGCATTTTCGACCAGCACGGCCGTCTCGAGCTGCAACCAACCGCCCTCGGTGACGTAGGCGGGCACGCTTTTTTGCGCCCCGCCCGCCATGATGTGCAGCGGTAAACCGGCTCGCTGACAACGCAAATCCCACAATGCCGTGTCGATGGCCGCCAGCGCCAACGAGGTGATCGCGCCGACCGTGGTGGCGTGGGTGTGAAAGTACAAATCGCGGTAGATCTCCTCGAGCATGGCCGGGTCGCGCCCGATCAGTTGCGGTCCCAGATACCGCTCGAGCATCTGCATGACGGCGTAACCGCCCGTGCCGATGGTGTAGGTGTAACCCGTGCCGACCGCGCCGTCGTCGGTGAAAATTTGCAAAATCGGGGTTTCTTGAGAGACGAAAGACTGAATCGCATCTTGGCGAACATCGAGCGGTTTGAGGTCGATCAGGGTGATCTCGAGGCGTTCTATTTTGGCCATGTCTGAGGTTATCCTTTCACGCCACCGGCGATTAAACCCGAAACCAGACGGCGTTGAATCACGAAGGTCATCAGCAACGCGGGCACGATGATGATCACGGCCATGGCCGACATGCCGGTCCAGTCGAGCGTGAATTCCGAACTGAAATCGAGCAGGCCGACCGGCAGTGTCTTCGAGTTGACCGAACGGGTCAATTGCGAGGCCAGGGCAAACTCGTTCCAGGAGGTTAAGAACGCAAAAATCGCGCTCGAGGCGATGCCGGGGATCGCCAGTGGAAATTCGATTCGCCAGAAAGCTTGCCAGGCCGAACAACCGTCGATTTCGGCGGCCTGACGCAGATCGCTCGGAATTTGCGAGAAAAAACCATCGAGCAACCAAATGCTGAACGGCAAATTGAGGGCCAAGTAAATCAGGATCAAACCAAAGTGCGTGTCGATCAATCCGGTTCGGGCAAACAAAATAAACAACGGCAGCGACAGGGCCACACCCGGTACGGTGCGGCACAACATCAAGCCCAAAAACAGCGCGTTCTTGCCTTTGAATTGATACCTCGAGAAGGCGTACCCGCCCGCCATGCCCAACAGCATCGCCAGAAAAGTGCTGGCGGTCGAAATGATGATCGAGTTGACGAAGTAACGTCCGACGGGCACTCCGCCCTGTCCCGGTTCGCTGCTGAGAATGTTTTTGAAACTCTGAACCGTTAATTGCTGTGAAATCCAGACCGGGGGTTTGGCCATGATTTCGACGTTCGGACGAAACGCGGCGTAAACCACCCAAAAACCTGGTGCGACAATAAAAAGCACGGCCAGCACGGTCAGCAAGCGCCGAAGCCATTTGAGCCAGACGGGTTCGCCGTTCATGCTTTACCCTCCAAGGTGTTTCTGGCAGCGCTCAATTGACGGTAAAAATAATACGTGAACAAAATCGAGGTGATCGTGGCAATGAAGCCCATCGCGTTGGCCTCGCCCATTCTCGAGTCCACGTAACCGGTGCGAGAGATTAGCGTCCAGAGCAGTTCGGTTCGTCCCGCAGGGCCACCGCCGGTCATGACTTGCACGATGTCGTAGGCTCGGGCGACATCGAGCGAACGGATGGTCATGGCGATCAAAATAAACGGTTGAATGTGCGGCAAAATAATGTGCCTGAACGTCTGCCAAGCGTTGCTGCCATCGATGGCCGACGCCTCGAGTTGCTCCTGGGGCACCGCCATCAGACCGGCCAGAATCAAGATCGAAAAGACCGAGGTGGACATCCAGATCTCGGCCAGCAAAATCGAAAAGAAAGCCAGTTTTTCATCGATCAACCACGGAATGACCGCATTGATTCCGAGCGATTGCAAACCGTTGTTGATCACCCCAATGTTGTCGTTAAACATGTACTTGAACATGTAGCCGACCAAAATCGGCGAGAAGGTCATCGGGAACATCAGGATGGTTCGCAACACCTGCTTGCCATGCAAAGCTCGGTTGACCAGCAAGGCCAAACCGAGCCCGACCAGCATCTCGAGGTTTAGGGCCAGGGTCAAAAAAACGATGGTGCGCAAAAAGGCCGACCAGAATTTCGCGTCGCTGAGGATCACGCGGTAATTTTCAAAACCGACCCATTTCAGGATCGAATCTGGACGCAACAGGTAATACTCGGTGAAGCTGGCGTACAGCGAAAGCAGCATCGGTAAAACGATCAACATGCCAACGACAAGGACTGTCGGAAACAGCAACAGGGCGGGTGGACTCGAGAACCAAGCGACCCTCCGGCGGCGGGTGGGGTTTGATGAAATCCGAAGTTGATTGGGGTTGTTCACTTCATACATATGGACTCCGAACCATGCGAACGGTTCAATTTTGTTGAGATCGACTTTAAGTGTTCTGCGTTATTAGGAATTCCAAAGGGGGAAGATTCAGGCTCGAGATGTGTTTTCAAGAACTGTTGCGTGATCTCAATTTTGGTTTTTTGTTCTGATCAGGTCTGCGTTGATAGTGCTCGCCTTTGAAGCAAATCTTGATTTCTACTTCTTCGGTCCAATCCAAAGTGAAGGGTGACTCAAATGTAAATTCCGTATCGAACGATCAAAATTTATCCGTCTCTCGAGGTTTGTCGCCTTGAAAATCTCTGAGTTAACATTCTGAAATCCTCGAGTATTTCTGAGCGAAGCGGTTTCGCCCGCAGGTGCGTCTTGAAACCAAGAAGCGGTTTCGCTCGCAGCGACCCAGCCCGTCAGGTGCATCTTTAGGGTCAAGACAGGTGCGTCTTAGAACCAAGAAGTGAGTGTGAACAGCGTTTTCGTAAAAAGGAGAGACAAGAACGGTCGCAATGAATTACGAAAACGCTGTAGCTTTCAAAACCAGATTCGATTGATCACCAAACCCAGAATCTTACTTGCGTGCCAGGACGGTATCAGCGCCGAGTGCCGCATCGGTCAGGGCTTGCTTGGCCGTCTTCTGACCCAAAATCGCGGCCTGCAATTCTGGGAAAATCTTATTGACCGCCTCTGACCACAGTGGCGTTTGTGGAACAGGATAGGCTCCGGTTGATGTTTCCTCGAACGCCTTCAAAGACTCGTAACGGTAAGAGTCTTTGTTCGCCGCAGCCGCCGCCTTGATCGCCAACCAAACCCGGGGACGGGTGGGCAACGAACCGCTTTTGGCCTCGAGCCGTTGCGCATCGTCGTTGGTCAAATACCAGATCAGTGAGGCGGCGGCCTCTTTGTTGGCGCAATTTTTGGTGATCGAGAATCCGTGCGTTCCAGACCAGCCCAAACGTTTGCCGCTCGGACCGACCACGCTGGCGCTGACACCAACATTGCCCGCCACTTTGGAGGCTTTGGGATCGTTGAAGAAACCTGCCCAACCGGGCCAGTCGTGATCGAGGGCAATCGTGCCGCTGGCGAAGCCCTGACCGAGTTCGTCCCAGGAATAATTGATCGTGCCTTTGGGTACGGCGTTGGCTTTGTACAGATCG
>JAYURE010000255.1:0-1956 GCA_043756345.1 Deinococcales bacterium
GCAATTTGTGAAACTTTGAATCGGTCTAACTCGTCGAGGTGCTTCAAAACATCGCTGACGTGGGCCACGCCGATGATGTGGTCTATGGTTTCACGGTAAACCGGGTATCTCGAGTAGCCGTGTTCGGCGTTCATTTCCAAAAATTCGCGCAGGGTCGTGTCGGCCTCGACTCCGATGGCATCAACGCGGGGAATCATCACGTCATCCACAATTTTGTCAGAGAAATCGAGCGCATTGACGAACAAGATTTTTTCGTCCTCCTCGAACACGCCCTGTTGGGTGCTGGCGTTGACGACCATGCGGATTTCTTCTTCGGACAGTGCTCCGTGAAAGCCATCGACGGCTTTGACCCCAAACAGACGCACGATTCTGGAACCGGCAATGGACAGCAACCTCGAGATCGGACCGAAGACGGTGGTGAAAATCGTCAGTGGCAAGATGGTGGCGAAGGCGACCTGTTCGGGTTTTTGAATCGCCAAGGATTTCGGAACGATTTCGGCGAAGATCACGGCCAGAACCGTTGAGATGCCGAGGCTGAGCACCAATCCAATGTTTTTGACGGTACTTTCGGGAAGATTTAACGCCGAGAGTGGAATCTCGAGTAGGTGTCCGAGGCTTGGTTCGGCGACGTAACCGGTGGCGAGTGCTGCGACCGTGATGCCGAGTTGTGTCGCGGCGATGTACAAACTCATGTTTTTCTTGGCCCGTTGCACCAGTTTTGCGCTCGAGATTCCCTCTTCGACGAGTTGTGATACCCGCGTGTCCCGCAGGGAAATCAGGGCGTATTCGGCGGCGACAAAGAAGGCGTTGACCAGGATCAGCAAAAGCAGAATCCCGACTCCATAAAGTTCATTCATTGTCGGTTCCCGTTTTGGCTGTGACCTTCAAAGCTCGAGTCATGGCTGGACGCTTCACAAATGAGCGTTGGGTTTGGCGAAAAACTGTTGGGGCGCGAGTGTTTTCTCGACAAATCCCCGTTCGAACTGGGAGGTTCTTCCATACTGCCGGGATTCTATCAGAGCCTCGAGTTCACTGCATGATTTTCTCTCATGAATCCCATGATTGCGTTTGATCCCGAGGTCATTTCTGTGGTAGGTGCGTCATTTGCACTTGATAATCGCTAAAACCGACCTAAACTGCCCATACGTGAATCCGGGGTTTGGATTCACCAATGTCAAAATCTTGGTCTGCCAAGAACCTCGGTGTTCAAAACCCAGTTTCACGGCAAACAGAAATCAGATGTTCAAGTTTTGATTGAGGAGTTATTGAGCATGAGCGTCCGCCTGGTTCTCGTCACAGACATTCACCTCGGTCCGAACACTGGAAATGTGTACGGCGACCGGGCGCTCGAGTTTTTTGACGAGTTTTCAAAAGCTGCCGCCGAAACCCGTCCCGAATTGGTGGTGGACCTCGGGGATCGCCTGACCGAAATCAACCGCGAGACGGACATGGAAAACCTGATCAACCTGGCGCAACGTTTCCGTTCGTTGCCTTGCCCACACAAGCACCTGATTGGCAATCACGACCTGCTGCCGAAAGCGCTGCAAGAAACCATCCTCGAGACGAACCTTTCATCGCACGCGATTGATTTTGCCGGTTGGCAACTCGTCTTCCTCGAGACTTTTGATGGCACGATTGGTGGCGCGATCTCGAACGAAACGGTCACTTGGCTCGAGACTGTGTTACAAGCCTCGAGTACTCCAACTGTGATCTTCTCGCACCAACCGCTTCATGGGCTGCCGATGACCGGCAATCCGTACTTCGAGAGCGATTACGCCGAACACGCCTGCGCCAAGAATTCCGCGAAAGTCCGTGAAGTCCTCGAACGCGCCAACACGGAGCGTCCCGGCAAAGTTCGCCTCTGCCTGAATGGTCACGCGCACTGGATGGATTCATGCACAATTGGATCGATCCCATTCGTGACGGTTCCCAGCCTGTCTGAAAGCATCATGACCG
>JAYURE010000256.1:0-15980 GCA_043756345.1 Deinococcales bacterium
GGTCGCGGCGTACAAAGTCATTCAGGAGATCGAACAACCACTTTTGGAATTCACGCTCGAGAAACTCAAAGCCATGCCGAACATCGAACTGTACGGCGAGCAAAACCCGAGCGGGCGCGTCGGCACGTTCTGCTTCAACGTCAAAGGCCAGGACCCATTCACGGTGGCCGAGCAACTCGCCAAGGCCGGTGTCGGTGTGGCCGCCGGAAATTATTACGCGACCATGCCGATGAAAGCCCTCGGGCTTGAGGGTGCAATTCGTGCGAGTTTATTGCATTACACCAGCCGTGAAGACCTCGAGCGTTTGCTCAAAGCACTCGATCCAGATTGAAGTTTGATTTCGAGAGGGCGCGGACCCGATCCGTTTGGTCGTGCGTCCTCTTGAATTGATTTGAAAGCACAAAACTGCGTGCTGAACACTATTTTTCGATTTAGCATTTTAATCGTGCGGTGATGGTGTGCACAGATCTTCGTCATCCAAAAACCCTGAACGGTCTCGAGTTTGAATTCTTCGTCCGTGGGTGTGTTTTTGTGATGGCTTTGGGTGTGGCCTTCCGCTTTGTGGGCCGCACCGCTTGCAATTGAGAATAGAATATCAATAAGATAGCCTAATGAGTCAGCCACCGGACCATCAACCAAGCACCACAGATCAACAAAGCACGACACGCCAGATCGGAATTCACCGGGTTATCAAATTCGAGTACACCCTCAAAATTGAAGGCAAAGCCGTAGACAGCACGCTTGAAGGCGATCCGATCACCATTCTGACCGGGTTCGCCAAGCAACTTCCGCCCGGACTCGAGATGCTGCTGAAGGGGCGGCAGGCGGGCGAAATTTTCTCTGCGAGCCTCGCACCCAGCCAAGGTTACGGAGAATACGATCTCAAGAAGAATCAGGCCGTGCCGCGTTCAAGCTTCCCAGCAAAGACCGTTCTCGAGCCTGGATCATCGTTTTACGCCCAAGATACAAACGGTCAGCCCGTCACGGCCCGTGTGATTGAAATTCATGGCGATCAGGTCACCGTGGATTTCAACCACCAGCACGCCGGAAAAACGCTCGATTACCGCATCACCATTCATGCCGTGCGTGAGGCCGAACCCGGCGAGATCGAACACGGTCACGTTCATGGCGAGGGCGGCATCAAACATGAACATCACGAGCACTGATCGAATCGGCTCGAGCCAAACTCGGCAGAAATTGAGTCCGGCCCAAAGCAGTTCAAGCAGTTTTGTTCCACAGGAGGTTCATATGAAAGCACGCAAGATTTTGATCGCCAGCCTGATTGCCGTAACAGTCTCGAGCACTTTTTTGAGTACAGCCAGCGCCGCAGCGTTAAAGGTCGCCACGAGCTTCAGCATCCTTGAAGATTTCGTTCAAACCATCGGCGGTTCGAGGGTCAGCGTCAGCAGCATCGTGCCCGCCGATGCCGACACGCACACGTACCAACCGACCACCGAGGACGCCCGTAAACTCTCGGGCGCAATACTCGTTTTTGTCAGCGGTTTCGGCTTCGAGGCGTGGCTGGATAAGCTTGTGAAAAACACTGCCGACCGCGCCAAAGTCGTGACCGTCTCCAAAGGACTCACGCCGCGCAAGTTCGAGGAGGACGGACGGCTCGAGGACGATCCACACCTCTGGTGGAACCTGATCAATGTGCAAAAGTATGTGGCCAACATCCGTGATGCGCTCATCAAAACCGATCCGGCAGGCAAAGCCATTTACACGACCAATGCCTCAAAATACTTGGCGGCACTTTCAGTTCTGGATGCGTACACGAAAACGCAAATCGCTTCGATTCCCAGCGCGAACCGCAAACTCGTCACCGATCACGATGCGCTCGGGTACTTCGCCGACCGTTACGGCCTGAGCATCGTCGGGACGATCATTCCGAGCGGCACGACCAGCAGCGAACCGAGCGCCAAAGAACTGGCCGCACTGACCGACGCGATCAAAAAGGCGGGTGTCAAAGCGATCTTCCCGGAAAATATCCTGAACCCAAAACTCGCCGAGAGTGTCGCCAAAGAAACCAGTGCGAAGGTCGCTCCCGCACTGTACACGGATGCGCTCGGACCCAAAGGCTCGAGCGGCGAAACGTTCTTGAAAGCGTTTCGCTTCAACGTGGACACCATCGTGGCGGCGCTGAAGTGAACGACTCGAGCATCCGGGATTGAAGTCAGAAATGAGATTTGACGTGAGGTTTAAACGCGCATGGAATTGATCCTCGAGCCATTGCAATACGGGTTCTTCAGCCGAGGTTTGATCGGTGTGGCCCTCGTCGCCGCGATCTGCGCGGTGGTCGGTGTGTACGTGGTTTTGCGCGGCCTGTCTTATATTGGTGATGCGTTGGCACACGCGATCTTTCCGGGCATCATCGTCGCGTACATGCTCAAACTCAACCTGTTCTTCGGGGCGATTGCGGCATCACTCGTGGCGGCCATCAGCATCGCCTTCGTGCGTCGTCTCAGCAAACTGCGCGAAGACTCGAGCATCGCCATCGTTTTCGTCGGCATGTTCGCGTTGGGCATCATGTTGCTTTCCAAGGCGCGAACGTACAAAGTGGACCTCGAGAATTTTCTGGTCGGCAGCCCACTGGCCGTGTCCTCCGATGACCTTCTTTCGATTCTGCTGCTCGGCGGGTTCGTGGTGCTGGTTCTGCTGGCGTTGCACAAGGAATTGCTGCTCGTGTCTTTCGATGAGACTGAGGCCCGAGTGATCGGGCTGCCGGTCGAACTTTTGAACAACCTGCTGCTGATGCTGATCGCCTTGACGGTGGTGCTCGCCATTCAAATGGTCGGCACGGTGCTGGTGGTCAGTCTGCTCGTGACCTCGAGTGCGACCGCACGACAATTGACCACACGTTTCGGCACGATGACGCTGGTTGCCGCAGTGATCGGCGTGCTTGCCGGTGTGACCGGCATGTACATCTCCTACTACGCGGCAACATCCCCAGGCGCGACCATCGTCATGACCAACACGGTTTTATTTCTGCTCTCACTGGCTTGGAACGCCGTGCGGTCCCGAATCATTGCCCGAGCGCCCGCCCAACCCGCCTGACCTCAGGCCAGTCCGAACTCGAGCCAGTTCTCGAGCCAGTCCGAACTCGTCAATCTCGAGCGAACTCTTTTGGAGGTGTCCCCATGAACTCACAAGCACCGAATCAACTTCCCGTGACCGTGCTCTCCGGCTTTCTCGGCAGCGGCAAAACCACACTGTTGAACCACGTCCTCAACAACCGTGAAGGCAAACGCGTCGCCGTGATCGTCAACGACATGTCTGAAGTCAACGTCGATGCGCAACTCGTGCTCGAGGGTGGCGCGAACCTTTCCCGAACCGAAGAACGCCTGATCGAAATGAGCAACGGTTGCATCTGCTGCACCCTGCGCGAAGACCTGCTACTCGAGGTTGGCAAGCTCGCCCGTGAGGGTCGTTTCGATTACCTGCTGATCGAATCGACCGGGGTCAGCGAACCGCTGCCGGTCGCCGAAACATTCACCTTCGAGGGTGAGGATGGCGTGTCACTCTCGAGCGTGGCGCGGCTCGACACGATGGTCACGGTGGTCGATGCGTACAACTGGTTGCGCGACTGGGACGAAGCACAAAGCCTCAAAGAAAAGGGCGCTGCGGTTTCGGATGAAGACGAACGCACCGTGACCGACCTGCTGATCGAACAGGTCGAATTCGCCAACGTGCTGGTCTTGAACAAAACCGATCTGTGCTCGATTGAAGAACTCAGACGGCTCGAGGGCATTTTGCATCATCTCAACCCGGAGGCGCAGATCACGCGAACAGAGTGGGGCAGGGTGGCGCTCGAGAAGATCATGAACACGAATTTGTTCGATTTTGACCGGGCGGCGCAGGCTCCGGGTTGGTTGGCCGAACTGCGTGGCGAGCACACGCCAGAGACCGAGGAGTACGGCATCGGCAGTTTCGTGTACCGTTCGCGTAAACCATTTCACCCGGAGCGGTTTCATCACACGCTCGAGGGGCAATTCAATGGTGTCGTTCGCAGCAAAGGCCATTTCTGGTTGGCATCGCGCATGGCTCAGGCGGGCTCGTGGGCGCAGGCCTCACGTATCGCCAGGTTCGATCAGGCGGGCTTCTGGTGGGCGGCGGTCTCGAAGTCGCAATGGATGGACGGCCCGGAGTTTGAGACGTACCTGAAAGGCATCTGGCAGGAACCGTTCGGTGATCGACGACAGGAGATCGTTTTCATCGGCGCGGGCATGGATCAGGTGGCGATCACCGCCACGCTCGAGGCGGCGTTGCTGACCGATGCGGAGATGGCGCTCGGGCCGGACGTTTGGTGCACGCTGCCCGATCCGTTTCCGGTCTGGGCGCACAACGATCCGAGTGCGCTCGAGCAGGATGATGAAGCTGGCGACGAACTCGAGTCTGAACTTGAGGACGAATCAGAACTCGAGCGGGCGGGCTGAGGATGCGGCCCGATTTGAATCCGTTGATTCCTCAATTCTGGCTCTGGGGTTTGGATGCCATCGCGGGGGATTTAACGGCCCGAGGCTTTCAGAAATTGCCGCGCCCAGATCGCAGCGACTCGAGCGTTTACCGCCTTGGGTCGTTACACCTGCACGGTCACGGCTTGTGGTTCGAGATGGATGCCATGAAGCCAGATGATTTCGGTCGAACGAACCTCGAACCAGAGAATCTCGAGCCAGAAAATCCCGAGCCAGAAAATCTTAAGGCGGATGGCAAGATTCTCGTCTACCGTCGTCCAACCGATACCTGGTACGCCCTGCCCAAACACGCCAGATTGTGCATCGAGCATTTCTCGAGCGGCGGGCTGGCCTGGTGCGATTTTGCCTGCCCGAGATTGATTGCCCACGCTCAAGCCCTCGAAACGATTCGGCCCGTGATCCTCGAGCATGAATCTTGGATTGCGATACGACACGATCCGAACTTGCGGGAACGTCAACTCGAGCGTGTCGGCAGTCGTCCGGTGCGTCACGCCAGGAATGCCTGGTTTCATTGGCTCGGGCCGATTGAGAACCGGGTCTCAAAAACGTATGAATGATTGCTCATATGATAAGATTTTCCAAACGCTCGTTACCTCGAGCTTGGAGTCACATGAGCCAACCCAACCCGAACACAGCAAACCCGAACACAGCGAACCCGAACACAGCGAACCCGAACGAACTCAAATACTCGATCACTGGAATGGACTGCGCCGACTGTGCCAGAAAAATCGAAGGTGTAATCAACAAAACTCCAGGCGCGAGCAACCCGAAAATCAATTTCACCGCCGAAAAGCTCAGTCTGAATCTGGACGAAAGCATCACACCTCGGGCCGAACTCGAGCGACGAATCACGGCCATTGGCTACAAGCCGACCTTGGCTGCCGGTTACGGTCCAATCGTGGAAGACGATCACTCGAGTCACGCTGATCACGCCGACCATGATCACGCCTCGCACGAAGGTCACGATCACTCGAGTCATGCTGACGAGAGCAAGCACAAGAACGAAACTGCTGCCACCCCAGGGTTCGATCCTCACGCCGGTCACGATCACGCCGCAGACATCAAGGAGCTTGACGAGAAAGCCTGGTGGCAAACGCGCAGCGGACGATTGGTCGTGATCTCCGCCGCCGTCTTCCTGTTCGCACTCCTGATCTCGCTCGTCAATCACGATTTGGGCCGATACGCCTACATCACCGCGACGCTGGTCAACCTCTACCCGGTGGCGACTCGAGCCTGGGCTGGCGTGCAGTACGGCAATCCTCTGGGTATCAACACGCTCGCCACGATTGCGGCCTTGGGAGCGCTCGGCATCGGTGAAGTGGCGGAGGCCGCCGTGGTGCTGGTCTTGTTCAACATCGGCGAGTTGATGGAAAGCATCGCCGCAGGCAAAGCCCGCAGCGGCATCAAAGCGCTGGCGAAACTGACACCCAAAAATGCCTTCGTGATCCAGGATGGCAACACCACAGAAGTCAGTGCCGAGAGTCTGAAGGTTGGACAAACGGTGCTGATCAAACCGGGCGCTCGAGTGCCATGCGATGGCACGATCACCAAAGGCTCGAGTGCGCTCGATGACAGCCCCGTGACCGGTGAGAGCATGCCGGTGAATAAAACCGTTGGCGAGGCTGTCTTCGCGGGCAGCATCAACACCGACGGTGTACTCGAGGTTCGCGTGGACAAAGCCGCGAGCGACAACACGATTGCACGAATCATTCAATTGGTTTCCGAGGCCGAAGAGGGCAAAGGAAATACAGCACGGTTCATTGATCGCTTCTCGAGGTACTGGACTCCGGGCGTTCTGGCCGTCAGTATTTTGGTCGCGGTTGTGCCGCCACTGCTCGCCGCTGGAGACTGGCATCCTTGGCTCTACAAAGGCATCAGCATTCTTCTGATCGGTTGCCCATGCGCACTGCTGCTGAGCGTTCCTGCCGCGATCACCAGTGGGCTTTCAACCGGTGCTCGGCGCGGCATTCTGGTCAAAGGTGGTCAGGTGCTCGAGACAATTGGCGGCGTGACCCGCGTGGCGTTCGACAAAACCGGCACGCTCACCGCAGGCAAACCGAAAGTGACCGACGTGATGGCCTTCGGAATCCTCGAGCCGGAAATGTTGCGCCTTGCCGCCGCCGTCGAAAACGCTTCGAGCCATCCGCTCGCGTTGGCAATCGTGCAACACGCCTCGAGCCTGGGAATTCAAGCGCCCGCCGTGACCGACGCGAGTGCGATTCAAGGCAAGGCCGCCATTGCCACACTCGAGGGACGAACCTTCGCGGTTGGCAGCCCCAAATACGCAGGCAGCTTGACCACGCTCGAGGCGGAAATCAAAACGCAAATTGAAACGCTCGAGACTAACGGAAAAACGGTCGTGATCCTGCTCGAGAACGCGACTGGATCAAACTCCACTGGATCAAACACGAACATTCTTGGCCTGTTCGCCATCCGGGACGAACCCCGAAGCGACGCAAAAACTGGCATCGCCGCACTGCAAAGCATGGGCATCAAAACCGTGATGCTAACCGGAGACAACGCCCGCACCGGCAACGCCATCGCCAAAGATTTGGGCATTGCGATTTGCGCCGAACTGCTGCCCGAAGACAAACTCAACCTGATTGACCAATTCCGGCGCGAAGGCAAAATCGCCATGGTCGGCGATGGCATCAATGACGCGCCCGCACTCGCCAAAGCCGACGTTGGCATCGCCATGGGATCCGGCAGCGACGTCGCGCTCGAGACGGCAGGCGCGGCCCTCTTGCGCAACAGCGTCATGGGCGTGGCCGAACTGATCGAACTTTCCCGCGTGACAATGGGGAATGTCAAACAAAACATTGTTTTTGCGTTGGGATTAAAACTGATTTTTCTCGTGACCACGATTTTGGGCCTCTCGAGTTTGTGGATGGCGATTCTGGCCGATACCGGCGCGACCGTGATCGTGACGATCAACGCGATGCGTTTGCTGGCCTTCAAAAGCCGATTCTCGAGGCCCGCATGAATTCATTTCGTGAACGCATCCGACCGGCGATAAAACTCGAGCGGGCTCAACAACTCGAGAGCGATCATTGACACAACAAAACAGCAATCATCTGCTTGAACACGGCATGGCATTCTGAACTTCAAGTATCCTTACCACAAGGAGGATCGTCATGAAAACCCGAGTCGTCTGGCTGTTGATCCCAACGATGCTGGCCCTGTCCGGCTTTGGTTTTGCGCAAGCCAAAGACAGCATCAAACCCTTGGCCGTCAATCCGCTGATCAAACTGGCCCTCAGCGAATTGCTCGAGCAATTTCAGGCGTTCCTGCGTCAACAAGGCGCGAACGATGCCCTCAAATGCGAAACCCCGGGCGCTTGGTTGTACGTCGGGAATGTCGATGCCGCCGCCGAATGGATCGGTAAGCAAATCAAAAAACGTGGTTTTGAAATCTCGAGCGAAGGTCAACTCGAGCTTTCTTACGGCTTCACCGCGCAAACTGCATTGGTCAATCACGAAAATGATTTGATGCTCGGCGGGATGATCGAACGGCGCGACGGTGTGATCACGTACCTGCAACGTTGCCATCCGAAAAACGAGAAACGATAACTTAAGCATTCACCCTCGAGTCCTGATCACTCAAGTTTTAATCAAGTTTTAATCAAGGAGAAACCATGAACTATTCAATCCGTTCCCTGAGCGTCATCATCGCCACCAGCCTGCTCGCCATTGCATTGAGCGCCTGCAACAACGATGGCCCAATCGAAGGTGTCGAAGAATTTGGCAAAATCAAAGGTGGCGATCACCGTGAAGGTCGCCTGAACTATGACCAAACCCCACCAGTCGGTGGAGCACACAGCGGCATCTGGCAAAACTGCGGTATTTATGATCAACCCGTACCGGTCGAGTACGCCGTTCACAGCCTCGAGCATGGTGCGGTTTGGGTGGCGTACAAGCCCGACCTGACAGAGGCGGATGTCAACAAATTGCGCGATTTGGTCAAAGGCAAACCATTGACGTTGCTGGCCCCGTATCAGTTTGGCGCGTTAAACGAACCGGTCGTGGCGACCGCTTGGGGCGTGCGTTTGAAACTCAATGATGCCAACGATCCACGCTTGCCACGCTTCATCGCCAAGTACATCAACAACCCGAACACACCCGAAATTGGCGCATCCTGCGGGAACGGATTTGGAAGCCCGATTCAGTGAACGCCCGGCCAGCCGATCCGAAATCTGAAGCCTCGAGCCAGTCCTTGCTGGGCAGGCTCGACTGGAATGCGATTCGGTACGCCCTGATTGGCCTGACGATGCTGATCGCGGCATTCATGGCGGGCAAATCGATCAACGCCAGTCCCGGCGATGAGGGCAGCGACGTGAGGTTCTTGCGCGAAATGATCGCGCATCATTTGCAGGCCGTTGAAATGTCATTGATCATTCGGGACCGCAGCGACGAGAAAAACATTCAGGCCCTCAGCACCGATATTTTGCTGACGCAACAAACGCAGGTCGGCATGATGCAGGCGTGGTTGGGCAACTGGAACGTCTCGAGCTTTAACCCAAAACCCTTGATGGGCGGCAACCCCGAAGCGATGGGCATGGCCCCACGGCCAAAAGTCTGGGAATTGCAACGCCTGCCGCTCAAACAGGCCGAAATTCAATTTTTGCAACTGATGATTCGGCACCATCAGGGCGCGGTTTTCATGGCCGAGGATGTCCTAAAAACCGCCTTCAGCCGTGACGTGCGCTTCCTGGCCGAGAACATCAAAAACACGCAAGCCCTCGAGATTAAAAGCATGACGAATTTACTGACGTATCGCAGGGCGAAACCGCTCGAGCCACTGCCACGCATGACGATGGGCGATCATTCCGAAATGGGCAAATGAACGGCGCTCGAACTCGAGCATGACTCACGCTGCTGTTCGGCCTGCTGTTCGGCCTGCTGTTCGGCTCTAGCGCACCAACAACCCAGAACAGAATTGATACGCTGTACCCATGCCTGTGCTCGAGGAGACCGATACCATCTGCGAAGTCCCCTGCCTTCACCCGAAGGCGGTTGCAAAAGCCAAAGCCGCGATTCCCGATATTGATTGTGTTAACGATGCCAGCGCACTCCTAAAAATTGTGGCCGATCCGACACGCCTGCGCATCCTCAGTGCGCTCGCCGCGACCGAACTTTGCGTTTGCGATATCGCCGCGAGTGTTGGACTTTCCGAAAGTGCGGCCAGCCATCAATTGCGATTGCTGCGCGAACACCGGCTGGTTTCGCACCGCAAGGAAGGCCGGGTGGTCTACTATCGTTTGAACGACGCGCACGTCACGGACCTGATCTCGAGTGCGGTTGAACACGCCCGGGAAATCCGAACATAAACCCATCAACCGTGCAGATCGTCGATGACGAAAACCCGATGGCTGGCGCGATGACCTGATGACTCGGGAGCAGGCGGCCTTGGCGATTGGGCGTGAAGTCTCGAGGTTGAAGCGGTTGGTCAATGACCTGGCCGAAGTTTCCAAGGTCGAGGCGGGCGCGGTAACGTTGCGCCTCGAGCGTTTTGATTTGGTGGTTTTGGTACGTGAAATAGTCGAACGCTACGAACCGATGTTTCTCGAGCAGCGGAGCCGATTGCGCGTGACCTTGCCCGAGCAAGCGTTCGTCAATGCCGGCCGTGATCGGGCGACACAAATTCTGATCAACCTGCTCGCCAACGCGCTCAAGCACGCACCGGGAAGTCGGGTAGACCTGAGTATCCAGGCTCGAGTTAACGAAATTATTCTGATGGTTCGTGACACCGGCCCAGGAATTCCCACCGAGCACCTGCCGCATTTGTTCGAGCGTTTCTACCGTGTCGATGCCAGCCGCTCGAGCGAGACGGGCGGTTCCGGTGTGGGCCTGACGGTATCAAGGCATCTGGCAAACGCGATGGGTGGACGGCTCGAGACTGAAAGTGATTTCGGAACTGGCTCGAGGTTCACGCTGGTTTTGCGCACGGGTTGAGCCTCAGCAAAAATGGTTTGAGATCGAACCGTTGAGTTGATTGACATTTACTCAATTATTCAATAGATTTATTGAATATAAATCACTCGAGGAAACGCGAATTCAAACAAGAGCTTTACACGCACTTCGCCCGCGTCGGTAAAGCGCTCGCCAACAACCACCGCCTCGAACTGCTCGAACTGCTCGCGCAAGGTGAACGCAGCGTCGAAAACCTGGCCCGAGAAACCGATCTGTCCATCGCCAATGCCAGCCAACACCTGCAAGTCCTGCACACCGCCGGATTGCTCGAGCAACGCCGTGAGGGTGTGTTTATTTTTTACCGGCTGACGGATGGCGCATTTCCATTGTGGCAAAACTTGCGTGATCTTGCCCAATCGCGTCTGGCCGAAATTGATCGCCTCGTCAGCAAGACGCTCGAGCGTGATACGGCTATCAGCTTTGAAGAATTGCAGGTCAGGCTCGAGCGTGGCAAAACGCTATTGCTTGATGTCCGACCTCAATCCGAGTTCGAGGCTGGACACATTCCCGGTGCGAGAAACGCACCCATCACCGAACTCGAAGCGCTTTTGCCGACCTTAAAAAAAAGACTCGAGTTGATCGCGTACTGCCGTGGACCGTTCTGTGTTTTCGCCGATGAAGCGGTCGAATTGCTGCGTGCTCATGGCTTCAAAGCGTATCGGCTCGAGCTTGGACTTCCCGATTGGCAGGCGGCGGGCCATCCCGTCCAACAAGGGGCAGCCGTCCAACAAGGAGCGATAACATGATTCTGCGTCAATACCTGCACACCGATCCAGCCATTGGCGCGTCGTACCTGCTCGGTTGTGGCGGCAAAGCCAGCGGCACGGTAATCGACCCGATGGGGGCCATCGAACCGTACCTCGAGGATGCCGCCAGAATCGGCCTCAAAATCCTGTACGTGATCGACACGCACGTTCATGCCGATCACCGCTCGAGCGCCCGAGAACTCGCCGCGAAAACTGGTGCGAAGTACGTGCTTCACGAAAGCGTCCAAGCGGGTTTCAATTTCCATCCCGCCCGTGATGGCGATACGCTCGAGCTTGGCAATGTCGTCCTGACCTTGTGGCACACACCGGGCCACACGCCAGAACACCTTTGCGTTCTGGTCACAGATCGGACCCGAGCCAGCGAGCCCTGGACGATCCTGACCGGTCACACGCTGATGGTCGGCGACCTCGGACGCACCGAACTCGCCAGCAGTGCCGAGGATGGCGCTCGAGCCTTGTACCGTAGCGTGCAACGCCTGAAAAGCCTGCCCGATTATCTCGAGGTGCTGCCCGGAGCCTTCAGCGGCTCAGTCTGCGGACGCAGCTTGTCCGGCAAACCCTCGAGCACGATTGGGTTCGAGCGGCTTTTCAATAAAGCCTTTCGCATTGAGGACGAAGCCGAATTTGTGACCATGATGCTTCAAGACATTCCGCCGCGTCCAGAAGGATTCGAGCGGCTTCGCGCCCAAAATCTCGAGGCTTGAGTTGAGTCCAATCGCAAGTACGCCTGGCGTGCGGCTCGGGCTGCGCGAGAACGCCTCACAGTTTGCATTGCTGATGCTGGTCAACGCGATGGTTGGCGGCATGGTCGGCCTCGAACGCACCGTGCTGCCATTGGTCGCCACCGAGGAATTCGGTCTGACCTCGAGTGCGGTCGTCACCGGTTTTATTGTCAGTTTCGGTTTAACAAAAGCCTTCGTGAATTTGGTCAGCGGTGTACTGGCAGATCGTTTCGGACGCAAATCGCTGTTGGTGCTCGGTTGGATTTTTGGCTTGCCCGTCCCGTTTCTGCTGATGTTCGCGCCGCGCTGGGAATGGATCGTTTTTGCCAACATGCTGCTCGGCATCAATCAGGGTTTTGCATGGTCGGCGGCGGTGCTGATGAAAATTGATCTGGTCGGCCCAAAAGGTCGCGGCCTCGCGGTGGGATTGAACGAATTCGCCGGGTACTTCGCGGTCGGTGCAACCGCCTTGCTGACCGGGTATCTCGCCAGCGTCTATGGGTTACGCCCCGTACCGTTCATTCCCGGCGTGGCCTACGCGGTGATTGGCCTGCTGCTCTCAGTGATCCTGGTGCGCGACACTCGAGCACACGTACAACTCGAGCGTGCCAATCACGCTGCGACCACTGGCTCGAGTCCCATCACAATCCGTTTCCGAGAAATCTTCGCCCGAACCTCTTGGCGTGAACCGCGCCTTTTTGCAGCGTGCCAAGCGGGACTGGTTAACAACCTCAACGATGGTTTGTCCTGGGGCATCTTCCCGTTGTACTTCGCCTCGAAAGGGTTGGGACTCGAGGGTATTGGCCTGCTGAAATTCGTTTACCCACTCGTTTGGAGCCTGCTGCAAGTACTGACCGGACCACTCTCGGATCGTGTCAACCGCTCGAGTTTGATCGCTTGGGGCATGACGGTACAGGCGGTTGGTCTGGCACTGATAATCCTGACCGGACGGCTCGAGGGTTGGCTGCTGGCGACGGTGCTGCTCGGTGCGGGCACGGCGATGGTTTACCCGACATTAATCGCCGTGGTCGGTGATGCGAGCCAACCGGCATGGCGGGCTCGAGCCTTGGGCGTGTACCGATTCTGGCGCGACATCGGCTATGCGATTGGCGCACTGCTGGCGGGCGTGATTGCCGATTGGTTGGGCTTTGAATGGGCGATTGGTTTAATCGCTGGACTGACCCTGATCTCGGGATTGATCGTGGCACAAAGGCGAGCCTCGTCATGAAAACATTCAACCGAGACTCTGGCATGAACGGCTCGAGCGAGTTGGCAAAATCCACGATGACGTAGAAGGATTGCACTTGAATGCTCGAGTCAGAAATTCTGTGGTCGTTCAATCTTCAAGCCTGAACTACGGCGCAACAGTTCAGCAGCACGACGCATCCGCCTGCTTTGGTGGGCATGGGCTCGAACCATACGAGCAGTAGACACAGCAATCGCCCGCTTTCGGGCGCAAGATCACGCTGTAATTCGAGCACTGGTAAAAGAACTGGCAGGCATCTGTAGGCATGACCTCGAGCTTGACGAAGCCGCAATCTGGGCAAGTGATGCTCGAGGTGATCGTGCCCAAGTTCGTCATGTTCTGATCACACGCTCGAGGTGATCCCCGTTGACGGGTCAATGCGTGTGAGTTTGTGACGCTGCTCTGGCGGGCATCTCGAGGTTAAACATTGCACGGTTCTGGTAAAAAATAAACGCACTCATGCACAACAAGAAAATTCCAAAAGATCGACGAAGCACCACAGCCGAAATCATCTGCACGAGTCGTGCTCCGATCAAGCTGCCCACCGTGGCAACCATGACGAAGGCCGCAATCAACGGCCAATCGAGCCGGATGGTTTGCACGGAACCGAACAGCCCAATCAACGAATTGAGAGCGATCAAGACGAGCGATGTACCGACTGCACGTTTCATTGGCAGGCCCGCGAACAGCACCAGCGCCGGTACGATCAGAAAGCCACCACCGACACCGACCAGTCCGGTCAGCAGGCCCACAGCCAATCCAGTGACTGCGAGCGTCCATAACGGTTTACCCTCAGCGTGGATGCTCGAGGTTTGTTCGCTTCTATTTTGATCACTCGCGTTTTGATCGCGCAGCATCAACGTGGCCGAGGTCAGCATCACGGCGGCAAAGATCAGCAGTTGCGTTGTGCCATCAAGCATCGTGGCGAATTTCGTACCGACGAAGGTTCCAAGCATCGCGCATGGTGCGAACCACAGCGCGGCTCGAGCATCAATGTTTTTGATTCGAGCATGATGGATGGCCGCGAGCAAACTGGTCGCGCCAACCACGGCGAGGCTGGTGGCAATCGCGGGTTTGGCGGCGTACCCAAGCACGTAAACAAAAATCGGTACGGTCAGGATCGAGCCGCCACCGCCGAGCAGCCCGAGCGTCACCCCGATCAATGCGGCGAGGATCAATCCGATTGGAGTCATGCGCCAGTCTTGAGTAAACCCGTCTCGAGTGAACCGGTCTCGAGGGTTCGGCCCTCCATCGCCCAAGCCATCGTGCCGCCTTGCAGGTTGGCAAGGTCGGTGTATCCAATCGCGGTCAAGTATTCGCAGGCGTTGCGTGAACGACCACCGCTACGACAAACGATTACCAGCGGTGCGTTCAAATCGTTTGAGAGTTCAACCGCTCGAGCCTCAAGTTGCGAGAGTGGCAGATTGAGGGCACCGGGAATGTGTTCACTGGCGTACTCGTCAAGTTCGCGGACATCAATGATGCGAGCGCCGCGTTTGTGCCAGGTTTCAAGTTCGTGCGTGAAAATATCTTGGTGCATGGGTTCTCCTTTGACTTGAACAATTCAGGCGTTGACCGTTTCAAGGTTGCGTTCGGCCCAGGCCACGTACCCGCCCCGCATCTCGAGAATGTTTGAGAATCCTTGTGAGCGCAAGTAACTGGTGGCGGCGGCACTGCGTGTTCCGCTTTGGCAATGCAAGACAACGGGTCGGTCTTTCGGAATACGCTCGAGATTGTTGTACAGATGGCCCGCGTGCAAGTGCGTCGCGCCGGGAACATGACCAGCCTCGTACTCACTTTTTGTGCGAACGTCGAGCACGAACGGTTGCGCAATCTTGGCGATCTCCTCGAGCGAAACTGGAATTTGTGATTGGAGCGCTAATCCCTCGAGTGAGTCGATGAAGCCGATAACGCGATCAATGCCAACTCGAGAAAGTTCGTCACGCAATTGTGCGGCGTGCGCAGCATTTCGAGCGAGCAGAACCAGTTCGCGCCCATCACCTTCGGAATCGATGAACCAGGCGGCCCAAGTTGAAAAGTTTTTTCCGGCGGGCAGGTGCAACGAGCAGAGCAACGCTCCGTTTTGGAATGCCTCTCGGGATCGCGTATCGATCAAAATCGCGCCAGTCTCGAGCTTGGATTTGAGTGTCTTCGCCTCGAGTTTTACGACCGCGCCGCGTTCACCAAGAATATCTGGACCAGATTTGTTCTGGCGTTTCATCCGTCCGAAATACGCGGGTGCTTCCGGCTGACCCTCGAGCAGCACATTCGTAAATCCCTCGAGATCATTGTTTTGTAAGTATTTGGACCACCAGGCGAAACGCCTCTCGTAGCCAACCGTGCTCGAGGCAACGGCTCCAAGCGCCTTACCGCAGGCACTGCCCGCACCGTGACCGGGATGAACTTGGACGTAATCGGGCAGGGTTAAGAACTGATTGCGCAGGCTGGCGAACAATTGTTTTGCGCCCTCAAAGCGGGTGTCGATTCCTCCGGCGGATTCATCGATCAGGTCTGGCCGTCCGATATCACCGACAAAAACGAAATCGCCAGTGATGATGAATCCAGGTTCGTTGGTGGTTGCGCCATCCGTGATCAGAAACGACAGGCTTTCTGGCGTGTGACCCGGCGTGTGCAAGGCTCGAATGGTGATGTTGCCAAGTTTGATCTCGCTGCCGTGACGTAAGGATTCATGCGCGAACTGGTACGCCCAATCCGGGCCGCCCTCATCGGACAGGTGCAGGCTCGCACCGGTTATGGCGGCGAGTTCTCGAGCGCCGGACAGAAAATCGGCATGAATGTGCGTT
>JAYURE010000257.1:0-5291 GCA_043756345.1 Deinococcales bacterium
TCGGCCTGCTGATCCTGATGCTGACCGCCTGCGTACCCGAAACAACCTCACCGGTGGTACTCGAGGGCTAAAGCAGCATCACGCAAGAGGTTTCGCTCAGCAATCAAAATTTGGATGCAACCAAAACACACAACCTGATCTTGAACGCACTGCTCGGTGGAGCCGAAAACGAAAACGATCACACCGACCTGCTGCTCGAAGGCTTGAACACCAACGGTGAAATCACGGTTTTAATTCCTGTGAACGGACCTCGAGCCGCCGAGCGAAACAACACCACACAATTGCTGGCCTTCAAACGCGAGGCCACACTGCCCGCAGGCACGGTCTCGTTGAGATTAAAAATCACGTTCTTGCGTGAGTCTGGCACCGGGAACGAAGCCTTCGTGGACAACTTGGATGTGCGCGTCAAACTCGATTGAAGCAAACCGGGCGCTCGAGGCAGATTCAAGTCCTGGTTCACGAACTCGAAGATTGATCAATCAAGCCTGGAAACCCTGCGACCAATCCAGAACCGTCAAGCTCACCGGTTGGCACGAAAAAACGCATTTGCCCATCACGTGAACAGGTCCAAACCTCGAGCGCGCCAGCCTCGAAATACAAGCGTTTTTTCTGCTCGAATTCCTCGAGTGTGTTGCTGGGACTCCAGACTTCCACACAAATTTCTGGGGCTTGCACGAACAGCTCGTCCGGTTGCACATCGAACCGCTCAACGCTGGACCAAGCCACATCCACGACACGCACGCCAGCACTGGTGAGAATCGAAAGCTCTTGCAGTTCGTAACCACCAACAAGGTGTTTGCGAATGGCTTCAGCGATCAAGTATTGCAAGAAAGTGTGACGTTTCGTGACTGGGCTCAAAATCAGTTGGCCTCGTTCGTTGGTTTCGATCTTGTACGGCAAATTGTTCAACGTCTTGTCTTCAAGCAGTCGCTTCCACTGCTCGAGCGCATCGTGTTGGGTTGGACGTGCCATCACCTGAGACATACGGACATGGTACTCCAAGAAATGAGTGAAGCTCGAGGCGGATTCGAGTCCTGGTGTGGTTCACGAACTCGAGTTTTAGAGCTTGCAATTTAGGCCATTCCGTCCTAATCTATTCTCGTGTGGATCATCACCGAAAAACGCCTGAAACAAGCGATGACCCGACACCCAAACGCCACACCCGCACTGACCGACTGGATCATCCATGTTCGCGCCGCGCAATTCGCCAACTTCCACGACCTCAGACAAGTGTTTGGCAGTGCCGATGTCGCCTACGATTTCACCATTTTTGATATTTCAGGAAACAACTACCGACTGATCGCCGATGTGGACTACGCAATGGGCCGGGTGTACATCAAAGCCTTCCTGACCCACGCCGAATACGACGAATGGAATAAAGAAATGCGCAAAAGAAGGTGAACATGCTGCACTCAAACACGATCAAACACTGGAACAAACTTCAAGACTCGCTCGGTGGGATTCTGAAACCCATCGAGAACGAAACGCATTACGATCAACTCGCCAACCTGCTCGACGAACTGCTCGAAGAAACCCGAGGTGAACCCAAGCACCCATTGCGCGGAATGCTCGAGGTGGTCACACGCCTGATTCAAGAGTTCGACACGGCGCACCCCATCACATTGAGCGGCCCGCTCGAGATGCTGGCCTGGTACATGGAACGCAACGGTTTAACACAAACGGAATTGGCCGCCAGAACAGGCTTGGATCAGAGTTTGATCAGCAAACATTTGCAGGGAAAACGGACGATCAACCTCGCGCACGCTCGAGGATACGCAAAAGCGTTTGGCGTGACACTCGAGGCGTTCATTCGTTGAGTTGACGCACCGGGCGCTCGAGGCGGATTCGAGCCCTGGTGTGCGCACGAACTCGAATTTTGAAAGTCAGATTTGATCCGATTCAAAGATTGACGATGTTATTGTGTGAACATGGCAGATGCTTTCGATTTCACCACCAGCAAAATCCTTGACTGGGAACTCGAGAAGATACACAATGCCTTACTGCGCGAAGAAGTTGGCATCAGCCGTCACGCCAAAGATGCCGCAAAAGATGACAACATCAGCCTCGTACAACTTCTCGAAAGCATCTTGGTTGGCAAAGCCATCAGCAAAGATTTACCGAACAATCCGCTCGAGCGTATTCCAGGAATCAACTACGAACACCAAATTGACAACCGCTGGATTCGAGTGAAACTTGCATGGTTCGAGGGTTACGTTGTGGTCACGGCCTACGAGATTTAGGGGTGAAGAGATGAAAGCAGTTCTGAACGAAACCCGAGTGGAATCCCGATACACCACCAAAGGCGGTACGACGGTGGTCATCAAGAATGTTCCCGCAAAATTTGTCAAAGACGATTTCGGGAATGAATTGGAAACGTACTCGATGGCAACCGCGATGCGGCTCGAGGAGTTGACAAATCGGGCGCTCGAGGCGGATTCGAGTCCTGGTGCAATTCACGAACTCGAGTTTTAACGGGTCACAAAATCATTCTCGGCTTGCACCCGAGGCGTTTGGTACGCCAGCACAATCTGATCTGCCGGAACGCCCAATTGCTCGAGTTCGGCAGCCAAACCAACGTCCGTGCCGTCCTCTTGCACCCAGATCAGACCGTCCCGAATGTCCATTTGCGCAACGATGCCATGCACGCGCTTGCCCTGCTGCCAGCCGGTGACAAGCAACTGGTAATGGTGGCGTTCGAAATCCAAAAGCAATTGATACTCGAGATCGCCAATCCGGGCGTTTCGTGGCGTGATGCTGTTCAACACTTGCAAAATTGCGGTTCTGGCGGCGGTCAGGTCCACAGTTCAATCACCTCTTGATCGGCATTGTAGACCAAGACTCGAACGTTGTGTCGTTGCATGGAGGCTCGAGCCAAATCCCGTTCGAGAAACCGCTGGTACGCTTTGGCTGGAATGGCAAGGTACAGGATTCTGGTCGGTTCGGTCGCATCCAACGCCAATTGGTAATTCAAGTACTGTCCAAGCGCAGCGTGAAAATCATGCAAGATGGATGGATTGCTGAAACTTTTGATTTCAACCGCGATTTTGTTGCCGCTGCGTTCGGCGGCAATGGTGCGTTCAGCAGCCAAATCCACGGCCAGAATGTCCCGGCCAAAACCAAGGTAGTACGGGTCATCGGTGAATAGTCCAACCGTCCTTCTCGAGTGCGTGACGGACGGCGTTGTGGTACGAGTCTCGGGCGGGCATGAGGTTACGGTAGCACGTGCGAATCGGGCGCTCGCGGCGGATTCGAGTCCTGGTGTGGTTCACGAACTCGAGTTTTGAAATTGAACCAACTACCCGCTGATGAAGAGTCACCGGGTCAAAGATTCATCTCGAGGGTTGGATAAGATGGATTCCATGCCAACCGAAACAGGGTACAAGCACGTCAGCTTGAACGATCAAGGATGGCCGGTGCTCGAGCCTTCCAAGTTCAAGGTGAAGTTCTTGGTGCGGGATCACATCGGGCGGGGTTTGAACGCGGCGGAATTGACCCACATTTGACGCTTGGGCAGGTTTTCTCGGCGTTGGCGTATTACTGGGAATATTGAAGCGAAATGGATGTGTTGCTTGCTGCGGAAGAACTCGAGACGGAACGTTTGTTGGATCGGATGGAACTCGAGGGAAGGTTGGGGCAGGTTAAATGAGTGGTTTCTTGAGAAAAAACTTTAACATATAGGATAAAATATGAGAATTAAGCTATCTTAACGCTATCCAGGGATTTTTTGAATTAAAATTGATGACTAGATACTCCCTAACTATCTCATCAAACAAAAAAATCATTTGTTCCATTTCTATAACATAATCTTCTACATTAGATCTAAGTAACTGGCTATCTATATCACCATGAGCAATTGCATTCCTGATATCTACTAAAGTGTTTAGTCTGCTATAAAGGTATAAGTTTCCTTTTTTCTTTTTAATCTCATCCCAAATATCGGTAATTCCAATCGAATAAAACAGTTTCTTTACCGCTCTACTACCTGGATTGTCAAATGCTTCAACATGATAATCATAGTCGAAAATACCCGAAATACATACTGCATTCGGATCAGAAAGTGGATTATTTGCTATTTTAATTATTGAAGACAGCTTTTTGCCATCATTGCCATCATTTATATTTTCAACGTACCTCCACAAATGCATGGTTATTAGTCTGTCTGGCAGATTACTAATTTTTACTTTTTTATTTTCAAAAAAATCTAAAACATCTTCAACTAAATTCTCGAAATACCCTTCTATGTGACTACATAGAAGAACTGTAGCACCTCTGCATAAAGATCGATCTCTAAGGGTATTTCTAACTGACGTACTCAGCTTAGCTGATGGACGAGTACAAAGTTTTAGGAGACGAAGAATCTCAGCTTTGCGAGTACGGAATTTTTTCAAAGCTCGAGATTTTTTTTGCATTTTATGTAAGTGGCTGACCGATTTGAATTGTGGGTATATCAATGCCAATACTGCTCAGTGAATCACGCCACATAGATAAACGAACTTCTAGACGACCACGATCTTTCGTTGCAAGAGTAACAGCATTTACAAACGCTGGATTTTGTGAAATTTCAACGAGTTTCTGTGAAATTTCATCTTTTTTTAGGTTTATTGTTTCTTTTTCTATATTAACAAACGATAGCATAATAACATCGTATACAGCTCTATTAACCGATTTATCCCACGACTTATTTTCGTAACGCCTAAAAGCATGTGAGTCAAAAACATGTTTCACTTTCTCTATCACATCTAGAAACACTCTTTCGTGTTTTTTTAACTCTTCTTCAGACATGGATTTCCCATTTTCAAGATACTTATCTAAAAAAGAACTATATCTACTTCTATACATCTGCGAATTAAAGTTAAAAGCAAAAAATCTTAGAATTAATTCACAATCCTGCATTCGTTTGTCTTGCTCACTTACATTTCTAACATGCATAAAATCTTTGTTTGCGGAAAGTCTGACGATTAAATCGTTTAACTTCCCTCGATATATTGCGTTACGAAGCTCTTGAGGGTTTAATTTAACTGAATTAGAATTGATTCTATCAAAAATATCAAATCTGATAAACGGATCAGAGTCTTTCATTATTACAATGCATCGTATGGTTCGAGTTGTGATTAATCTTTTATCAATTTTTTCAAGTTGATGAAATCTGAAACCGTTTAAATCTGGACGTACCTTTAGTCCTCGAAGGGAAAACTGATTATCAAGGAAGCGATATATAGCAGTTAGGCGTTGCTGTCCATCAATAACACTGTAACTTCCTGTTTGTTATTTTGCTGAAATTGATACAGGAA
>JAYURE010000258.1:0-1954 GCA_043756345.1 Deinococcales bacterium
GCACACGACCTTCTCGCAACAAGGCACCGCCACCGGTCGCGTCTCGAGCCTGAATCCGAACCTGCAAAACATTCCGGTGCGCACATCCATTGGCCGCGAGATTCGCAAAGGATTCATCGCCGTCGGCGGCATGAAACTGATCAGCGCCGATTACTCGCAAATTGAACTGCGCATCCTGGCGCACATCACGCAGGAACCCGCACTGCTGGCCGGTTTTCGCAACAACGAGGACATTCACCGCCGCACCGCCGCAACCATTCTGGGCTTGCCGCTCGAGGCTGTGACCAACGATCAACGGCGCGGCGCGAAAGCCATCAATTACGGCATTCTGTACGGCATGAGCGCCCACCGACTTTCCAAAGACGAGGGCATCTCGCACGGTGAAGCCAAAGCCTTCATCGAGGCGTACTTCGCGGCGTACCCAGGCATCAATGGGTATCTGGAAAGCACCAAAAATTTCTGCCGCGAGAACGGCTACGTCCAAGATTTATTCCACCGTCGCCGCTACATTCCCGAAGTGAACTCCGCCGCCTTCCCGGTGCGCGAGGCCGCCGAACGTGCCGCGATCAACATGCCGATTCAAGGCACCAGCGCCGGCATCATCAAGAAGGCCATGATCGAACTCGAACCACGATTGGAAGCATTCAACGCGCATTTGTTGCTGCAAGTGCACGACGAATTGGTGCTCGAGGCCCCCGAAGATCGCGTGCAAGAAGTCTCGAGTTTGGTCGAGGAAATCATGGGTGGCGCGTTCGAGTTGGCGGTGCCGTTGGGTGTTGGTGTGGGCGTGGGCGACACGTGGTTCGACGCGCATTGAAGCTGAGGTTCACTTGAAAACCGTGTATGAAATCGATGGTTTGGATTTCAGCACCCTTGAAGAATTCTACGAGGTCATCAGTCGTGTCTTGATTCCTGGTACGGACTGGGGTCGCAATCTGGATGCGTTTAACGACATTTTGCGTGGTGGTTTCGGCACCCCTGAAGATGGATTCATCCTGCGTTGGAAAAACTTGCAGGTGTCACGTGAGCGGCTTGGCTATCCCGAAACCATTCGGCAACTCGAGGTTTGTCTTCAACGTTGCCACCCCACAAACCGAATTTTTGTCGAACAGGATTTGGTGCAGGCTTTCAACCAAAGTGGACCGACCGTTTTTGAATGGCTTCTCGAGATTGTTCAGATTCACTGTTCAGGTGGCAGTGAAGAACACGACGGAGTTGAACTGATTCTCGAGTGATGAATTTGTGTAGTGTTAGCGTGGCACGACACACATTGAGAAGTCAACCGCTGATCTGACGACGAATAAATTGACCCAAAAGTGGCACGGCAAATGAATACTTGCCGTGCCGATTCTTGTACACCAATCCCGCGTTGGTGAGTTGTACGAGCATTTGATTGACGTGGCTGCTGCTGAATGGTTTTTCGGCAATGGATTGCGATAAATTCACGACCTCTTGTACTGAAAATTCGGTTTCGCAATGCTCGAGGTTGGCGATGACAATCAAGAGGTCACGTTGTCGGTCGGTGGCTCGCGCCCAACGTCCAGCGAAAAAGTCAGAGTCGAGTTTTCTGACGATTTCATCTCGCGGTACGCTCGGCATGGAGCCGCTGCTGAGTTTCTGAATGAAGATGTCGTACATTTCACGGCAAATAAATTGAATAAAGTACGGGTATCCGCCAGAAAGGTTGACGATTTGCTCGAGCGATTCGTCTGAGAGTTTGAGTGCGTGACCCTCGAGTGGTTTGTTGATTGCTTGCAGGACGGCATCTCGATTCAATCGACTGAGGAAGACGACGCGGAACATGCGTTCGGAGTAGGTTCGGGATTCGACGAGTTTGGGAAAGAGGGTTGGCAATCCAGTCAAGGCAAGCATGAATGGGATGTTTTTTCGTTGGATGGATTGGAACGTGTCCAGTAATAAGGAAAGCGGATACTGGTCTTTTTCGACGTGATCG
>JAYURE010000259.1:0-1953 GCA_043756345.1 Deinococcales bacterium
GTCCAGGATTGTTGCTGATTGGCGATGCGGCCCATCCGGCCTCACTGGTTGGCGGGGTCGGGATCAACCTTGCCGTTCAAGATGCACTCGAGGCGTGCAGAAGGTTGTCGGGTCCGCTCGAGTTTGGAACGCTCGAGAAATCCGATTTGATTGCGGTGGAACGTGCACGCAGAGGACCAACCCGTTTGGTGCAGGCGTGTCAGGACTTTGCACAACGCTGGGTGGTGGCGCGAGCGCTCGGGCCGCGTGCCGAAAATGCTGGCCCGGTTCGGCTGCCGTGGTGGTTGCGAACCGCGCTGTCTTTTCCTCGATTGCAGCGAATCCCAGGAAACTTGATCGCATTCGCGGCACGTCCGAAATCCCAGATTCCCCTGTCCCAGATTCCCGTTCCCGCCAACCGTGAGGTTGCAGTGGAATCCCATGTCAACGCCACGCCTGTTCAGGCCAAGTCGTGACGGTGGACAATCACTTTTACGACCGTGCCGCTTGGCAGTGGTGGGATGAAACCGGACCGCTTTACGCCTTGCATCCGTCGGCAAATCCGGTCCGGCTCGAGTACGTTCTCAGGACGTTGGTGCGAGAAATCGGTGCTGGATCTCTTCGCGTACTTGACCTCGGTTGTAGCGGTGGCTTCGTCAGCGAGGCGCTGGCCCACCACGGAATGAATGTCTGCGGCATTGACCCGTCCGAACCGTCACTGACGGTGGCCCGAGAGCACGCGCTTCAATCGGGACTCGAGATTGATTACCGCCTGGGGTTTGGCGAGCATCTACCTTTGATGGATGCAAGTTTTGATGCCGTCTGTTGCCTCGATGCCCTCGAGCATGTCAGCGACCTTGCTGCGGTGCTGGCAGAGGTGGCCAGGGTCTTGAAACCGGGTGGCATTTTTATCTACGACACGATCAATCGCACGCTCAAAAGCCGATTCGTGGTGGCTTTTTTGTTGCAAGATTTTCCACCGACACGGCTTGTCCCCCAACGCTTACACGATCCAAAGATGTTCATCACTCCAACCGAATTGCAGGGGTGCAGCCGTGATATGTGACTTACGGTTCTTGAGCAAAAATCAGTGAAAAGTGGAAGGTGGAAAGTGCGTGATTCTCGAGCCTTTTCTTTTCACTTTGAACTTTCCACTTTCTACTTCCGGTCTTTGTCCCAATCTGCGGCTGCACCCGAATTGCAGGTGGGAATAGCCCAGCATGGGCTCGAGTCCTTCGAGACCATCGGTATGGCCCCTTGTTGGCGTTGGCTCGAGACATGCGATTGTGCAAGCTCGGTAGGATCGCGCCCGCTGAGGCATTCCTGCGTTCCAAAGTGGGTCCGAGCAGCGACATCTCAATTTCGTATGTCGGATTTGCACGAATGACTGGCGCATCCAGTCCGTCCTCGCCTCGAGCCTGAACCGACTGAATTTGCTCCAGTGAGTGCCGCATTTCCATCGCTTGGTCGCCCGCGTTTGCTCGAGGGGTCAGTCTATTTCGTGGCGTGTTTCGGATGTCATGTTGAACGTTATTCCGAGGAGTGCTCGAGAATGCCCCGTGAGGTCGACAGGGTCTTTCGATTCAACGCAACTGATGTGTCGGGTCAGTCGTGTCGGGTCAGTCGTGTCGGGTCAGTCGCCTCAGACTCAGGCCCGGATTGCTGAAAGCGCGATTGGGATTTTCCCATGGTCGCATGTTCTCTCGAGGGCAACACGGAAAGATGATTCGATTACGGTGCCGTGGGCGGGGCTCTGTACGTTGTAGCCCAGAAGAGTAGCCTCCGGGCGTTGCTCGAGACGCGCATGTTTCTACCGCGTCCGAATCTTGAGAGGCAGGCCGATGCGCCGAACCGAATTTCCCACAGATCACGACTTGTGTACGCCATACCCATTCAAGGGTCGGGCCACTGAGTCAACGGATCTTGGAACCTTGAACGTCGCCATGCGCGTGGTGCGTCATGCGGCCTTACTGG
>JAYURE010000260.1:0-1951 GCA_043756345.1 Deinococcales bacterium
TTCCCGGTGTTCCGGGCAAGACACGGGCCTGATAGTTGAATTCGCGGTTCGTGCCCGGCTCGAGGCGTCCACTGAAGATGGTCGGTTCGAGCGCCTGCAACAGTTCGCCCGGATCGTCGCTCAGACTAAAATCGCTGGTGGTGCCGCCAGTGTTGGTCAGCAGCAATTGCACCGTGATGATCTCTCCGGGCAGGGCTGGGCTGGGCTGGACGGCGCTGCGCGTCAGGACCAATTTCGCCGGGGCGGGTGCGATTTCCGAAACCAAATTGGCGGTGTTGTTCGTGCTGTTCGGGTCTGGCGTGACGCTCGAGACTTGGGCGCTGTTGGTGATGCTGCCCGGTTCGAGTGGCGTGACCACGATCAGGATCAATCCGGTTTCGCCCGGTTGCAACGTGCCGAGCGTACATTCGAGCACGTTTGGTTGGATCGCGCCGCAATCGCCATTGCCGCTGCTGGCCGTCTCGAGGCGCACCGTGGCCGGTAGGCGTTCGAGCACACGCACGTTCTCGGCGGGTTGAGGTCCGTTGTTGCGCACGCTGACCGTATAGGTCAGTGGCACGGTGACGTTCCCGGTGGGTTGGTCAACCGTTTTGCTGATCTCGAGGTCGGCTTGAATCGCTGGTGCGGGCGGTTCTACGGGCTCGACGGGTGTCACTGGTTCAATCGGTGTGACCACTGCTGGGTCGCTCGCTTCGATGATCACCAGTGCGGCGGCGGGTAAGCCCCAAGGCTCGAGGGTTGCATTGACGGTGGTGCCGCTGGTTTGTTCAATGGTCTGTGCTATTTGCATGACAGTCATTGGCATGCTCGCCGAAAGCATCCCCTCGAGTATCACTTGAGCTTCCCCGTTGCTAGGCTCGAGGTCATCTGGCAGGCTCAGTTGCAATTTTGCAGGCACTGGGTATGGGAAAGCGGTCGTGGCGGTCGCGGTGAAGGTCACTAGCTGATCGGGTTTTGTCTTGATCTGCGCCGGATCGATGCGCAATTGTGCCTCGACCTTGTACTCGATGGTGACGCTGGCGGATTCCCCAGATTTGAGCGTCACGGTTGGCGTCGTGTGGCTCGAGCCTGGCAGGTTTTCACCAAGCACGGTCCATTCGCCGGGTGGCAGTTCAAACATGGCGTCCGATTTGCCGAGCGTGCCAAACGATTGCGGCGGCGCATTCTGAACGCTGACGATGACATTCTTGAGCGGTATTCGCTGCTCGCCAATCACGGCAACCGTGCGAACCTCGAGCTTGGCCGCTTCGATCACCGGCAGGCGACGCAGCACAAAGCGGGCGAGGCCACCGTCACGACCAAAATCGACTTGCGTGGGACTGATGACCGTGCCTGGACCCTCCGGCGCACTGGCCGCAACGGGTTCAAAGCCGGTTGGAACCTCGAGCTTGACTTGACGTTCGATCTCGCCGCTAATCTTGGCGCTGGCTTCGAGTTTCGTGCCGTTCTCGTCCACCACTTCGTAACGCACTGGTTTTGGCGCGGCGTCCGGCGCTGGCGTGGGGTTGGCGATCTGGGCGTAGATTGGGTCGCCTTCGCGCAAGCGCACCGGCAGGTTCTCGGTGGACGGCCAGGATCGCAATTTGAAAGTCATGGCGTTGGAGTACTGTTTGGGCTTCGGGCCGATCTTGACGCCGACTTTCCATTCACCGATCAGTTCGGGTGTAATCTTGTATTCGTTCGTGGCCCAGGCGAGGTTCGCCGAGGTCTCGAGCGCTTTGCGTTGTCCGCTGGGAAGCGTCACAAAGACACCGAGTTCGTTCGCACCGTCGGCATCGTAATTGAAAATTCGGATGCTCTTGCCGACCAGAGTGCGTGGAATCTTGAACTTCGCCACCTCAATGACCTCGCCAGGTTGACCACGGGCGTTCAGCGTAAAAATGCTCGCCTCGAGTGACAGCCCTGGTCCAACCTCGAGCCCGAATCCGTTCTTGCCCATGCCTTTGGATTG
>JAYURE010000261.1:0-5280 GCA_043756345.1 Deinococcales bacterium
TCGATGGCTGTGCTGACCCTGCCCGAAGGCGAGGTTCGCATCTCGCTGGAGAATGGTCAGATTGCCTTTGAACGCCCAGAGTTGGTTGGCGAATTCTGACTGTGAAGTAAGACAGGCACAAAAAGGCTCGAGGCATTGTTCGCCTCGAGCCTTTTCTTTTGGGTTTGGCGGGTCAATTTAGCGGGGGATTTGAATCTTCTGACCAACGCGAATCTTGTCGGGATTGGCGATGTTGTTCGCGTGCGCCAAATCCTTGTACTTGCCAGCATCGCCGTAGTATTCCTGCGCGATGCCCGAAAGGGTCTCGCCAGCGGCAACGATGTGCCATTCGTCCGGGATGTTCGTCGGAGCGCCACCACCGGCGGCGGCAACCTCGGCTTGGGCTTTGGCCTTGGCGTTCTCCTCGATTTTCAAATTCGTATCATCAACGCTGTTCACGCCCGGTATACCCTGCGCGATCTGCACCGCCAAGTTGAATTCATGCTGAGAATCCACCGCACCGCTCAAAACCACACCGCTGCCAGACTGCGCCACATCGATTGGATCGTCCTTCAATTCGCCATTGTTGCGAATCGCCCGGTGAACCGCCTTGGCCAGCGCCGAAGCGTTAATCACGGCCTGAATCTGCGCCTCAACCTCAGGTTCGGTCGTTTCGGATTCTGTGGTCTCCACATTTTGTGCCGGGTAGGTCACACCACTGGTGTTGACACTGTTGACACCGTGAATACCTGAAGTGAACATCGAGAGCAAATCCACAAAACGCGCATTCGGCACGTTGCCGCTGAACGACACCACGCCGCCACGCTCGCTGACATCCAAACCGAAGTTAGACATCACGGCATCATTGTTGAGGTTGTCACGAACACGATCAGCGATTGATTTCCCAAATGGCCACATAAAAACCTCCAAGCTCGAGGACGGGATACCCAAGCGCAACGATTGGCTTGGGACGGCTCGAGAACGATGCAGAGTCTACCTCGAGCCAGCGGGAAGGACCAGAAATGAACAGCGGGCTTGGGATTGAGTTCAACGGATCATCAATGGCAGTGCCGAGATGATGACGGTGCCCGTTGCCGCCAGCAACACCAGGGCGCTCGAGAATCCCAAACCCGTTTTGATGGTCTCTGGCAAGCGTTCCCAGACGAAGCCGAGGATCAGACCAGCCAGCAAGCCGCCGATGTGTGCCACATTGTCCACACCCGGAATGATCGCACTCGAGCCGACCACGACCAAAAGCATCACAAAATTGCGTTGAATCTGCTGCACGAACTGCGGGATGCTCGAGACGCCCCAAACGACGATGAAGCCGAGCATCCCGAAGATGGCTCCAGACGCGCCAATACCAATGATCTCTCGAGGATTGACCAGCACCGAAGTCAGTGACGCGAGCAATCCAGTGATCACAAAGGTTGCCAGCAATGCCCGCCAGCCCGCTCGAGGCTCGAGTTGACCGCCGATGTTCCAGGTCGCCAAGGAATTGAAGCCAAGATGTGTGATGCCACCATGCAATAGGGTCGAGGTCAGCAACCGCCACCATTGGCCGCCGGTGATGGTCAGGCTATGAGCATTCCCGCCCAGGGCTGCAAGAGCATCAATCGACGGATCGATCAAAGCCAAGTTGAACGGAATGCCGGAAACCGCCGCCTCGAGAATCATCAGTGCTGCATAGATAGCGATCAGCGCCACCGTGATGCGCGGCAATGGATCGGCAGTATTCGACCTCACAAGAAATCACTCACGGCTCGAGTCTAGCCTGAACTCAGATGGGCAATGGCGCAAGATGGAACTTTCGCCCACGAGACTCGAGGCCATTCAGGAACTCGCTTGGTGCAAGCTGCGAAGTAATCAGCATGTCCACCTCGTCGATTCGCGCAAAGCTCGAGAGCGTCGCATGACCCAACTTGCTCGCATCGACCAGCGCGAAACGTTCACGGGCCGCCGCGACCATCGCACGTTTGGTTTGTGCCTCGAGCGGATTTGGCGTGGTGTATCCCCGGTCCAAACTAGCACCGGTCGCGCCCAAGAAGACCTTATCGACGTGATAACCCTCGAGCACCGTCACCGTGCTCGGCCCGATCAGCGCGAGGCTGTGATGCCGGACCTGCCCGCCGACCAGCACCACCTCCCAATCCGTGCCGATCAACTCAAGCGCAATCGCGGTGCTGTTTGTTAAGACATACAAGGACGCAAAGTTTCCCTTCAGAGCCTTCGCCAGCGCCAGCGTCGTGCTGCCCGCATCCAAAATGATCGCATCACCCTCGCGCACGAACTCGAGCGCGGCGAGTGCAATGGCAGTTTTTTCATCCGCCTGCAAATGCAATTTCTCGCGGAAGCTCGGATTGAAACGGCTCTTGTGCGTGAAGACCGCGCCGCCATGCGTGCGTTGCAGCAAACCTCGAGATTCGAGTTCGGCCAAGTCTTTGCGGATCGTGACCAGACTGACCTCGTATTGTGCGGCCAAATCCTCAACGCGAACGTTGCCTTCACGCTCGAGCAAATCAATGATTCCAGATCGCCGCGATTCAGTCATGGGGACAAAAAGTGAAAAGTAAAAAGTCGAAAGTCGAAAGTCGAAAGTAAAACCCTACCGGCACACTCCGTCTCGAGCTTGGAAAGAAAAAAGGCTCGAAGGGTCATTGAGGCTTCCCAACCGGCAACTCGAGGGCATTTCCGTTCCAATCGTCTTTGACCCAATCGTAAGCGGGATCGTTGACCACGGTGTAATCACGGGTTGGACCAGCCAGGTAATTCAGGAAGTACAGGTTCGATCCGGGCGCGGTCGTGCCGGGATGATAGCCCTCGGGCACGAGAACCAAATCTGAATCTCGAGTGATCATCACCTCGTCCAAATCGGTATCGCCGGTGTAAACGCGAAAGACACCGAAGCCATCGGTCGGCGTGATCTTGAAGTAATACGTTTCTTCCAAATAGCTCGAGCCCATGCGACCATCGTGACGGTGCGGTGGAAAACCGGACCAGTTTCCCGATGGCGAATAGACCTCGAACATCCACAATTTTTCGACATCGATTCCGGGACCGGTCAGGTGAACGACTTGTCTCGAGACGTTCGCGCCGCCGCGCATTTCGGTTTGAAAATCGGAAGGTGAGTACAACCGCACCGGATATTTTCCTTCGGCGGGCGCACCACCGACACTGAACTCCAGGCTCGAGGTTGCCGTGATCGAATACGCTGTGCGAGGCGGCACGTACAACTCATACGGCAAGCCTTCAAAAACGCTCGAGCGGCCTTCAATCACGAAGTCCTGCCCGCCCGCGCTGGCAGATGCGTGACCAGAAATGAAAACGATCATCTCCTCGCAATCGTTCGAGTTTCCGTTGTAGCTTTGACCAGGCTCGAGACGGACGACTTTGAACGACAGGTGATCCCAGTTTGCGCTCGATGGTGTGACTTCGTGGATCGTTTGGGAATTCTGGTTTGGTTTTTTCAGGAGTTTCATGATTTGCCTCGTCGTGCGAAAAGCAGGGCGAACATGGAGTTTCTTGACCCTACACCAGCACCTAACGGGCTTGGGTCGCTCGCCCCTACATAAGTCGTTAAAAACCGCCTCGAGCATTGATCAGGGTCATGACTTCCTCGAGGGTTGGCATGGCGTTCGCGCAGGCGTGACGGGTGACGACGATGGCTCCACAGGCATTGCCGAGACGGGCGCTTTTGTACCAATCGTGACCGGTCATGCGACCGTAAATGAAACCGCTGCCGAACGCATCGCCCGCGCCAACAGTGTTGTAAACCTCGACCGGAAATCCTGGCACGGTGATGACCTCGCCGGATCGCAGGTGGACTTCCGCACCTCGAGAACCAGTTTTGACCACGAGGGCTTGCGGGCCTCGACTGAGAATCATTTTGATATTCGCTTGCAAATTGCCGTGAATGGTTGGCGCTTGAATCTGTGAATTCTCTATACGCAAATCCGCGAGTTCCGTCAGACCGACCGCGTTGATTTCTTCTTCGGTGCCAATCGCAACATCGACCAGCGGAAGAATTGCCCGAACGTTCACACCAAAAGCTCGAGGGTCGTGCCATTGGTTGGCGCGAAAATCGATGTCCATGAAAACGGTTTTTCCGGCGGCCTTGGCACGTTCGGCAGCCAGAAATGTCGCGCTCTTTGCGGGTTCTTTCGCAAGGCCCGTTCCAGAAATCTCGAGGGCGCGAGCCTCCGTGATTGGTGTTGCCATGACATCATCAATCGTGATTTCGACATCGGCACAATTGTCACGGTAGAAGGTCAGCGGCAAGCGATCTGGCGCTTCGATCCCGAGCACGGCGGCACTCGTGCGATGCCCGACCTTGCGCGGAATGTACTTCGTGATGATGCCTTCGCGCTCGAGGAAGTTCAGAACGAAATCGCCAGTCTTATCATCTCCGAGCGCGGTTAGTAATGCAGTCTCGAGGCCAAGGCGGTGAGCGCCGACAGCAATGTTTGTTGGGCTGCCACCGACGTAAGCGGCGAAACTTTCGATCTCGACAAACGGCACGTTCATCTGATTCGAGTACAAATCAATGCTCGAGCGACCCATCGTAATCAGGTCGATAGGTTTCACTGTTCACCAGCTTGAGAGCTGATCACTCGAGTTCCAGCCGTGTCTCTGGCGAGGGCGAACATGGAGTTCGCCCCTACGGTTTTCTGATTCACTTCGTCACCCGAATCACGACGCGTTGCTTCTGCAAACCCTTCTCGTATTTGGCTCGAGCATCACGCACGGATTTTTGGTTCGAGGTAGCGGCGGGCGGCGCGTCCCACCAGGATTCAAATCCTCCGACCCGTTTTTCTGGATCGACGAAGACGTGAATCAAACTGATGCGATCCGCTTTTTTCGCTTTGGCGAGCGCCTTCTTGAATTCGCTTTCGGTCGTCGCTTTGAAGGATCGGGCACCCATCGCGGCGGCATGCGCGGCGAAATCAATCGGGATGTACTCGCCATCGTGCCGACCATTTGGCGTGCGGTAACGAAGCTCGAGCCCGAAATGTTTCGTGCCCTGCGAGCGTTGCAGGCTGTGAATACTTTGATAGCCATGGTTGTCCACGAGGATGATGATTGGTTTCAAGCCTTCTTGCACGGCGGTCACGATGTCTGAGTTCATCATCAGGTACGAACCATCACCGATCATCACGTACACTTCGCGCTCGGGTTGGGCGAGTTTGACCCCAATACCGGCGGGAATTTCGTAACCCATGCAGGAGAATCCGTACTCGAGGTGGTACGACTTTGGATCGCTCGAGCGCCAGAGTTTGGGCAAATCTCCCGGCATTGATCCGG
>JAYURE010000262.1:0-1949 GCA_043756345.1 Deinococcales bacterium
GTTTTACTACCCGTCAGATACCGCCCCAGGCGCGATCAAAACACCCGTCAAGTTCTTGCTCGAGGTCAATGCGAAAGGCATCGGCTTCACGCCGTCGCAGCAGGGTGTGGCCTTCAACGTGCCGAATCCGAGTTTCCGTGTGCGATTGGATTGCCAACGCTGATGGTTCAAACCCGGCGCGGTATCGAGAAAGGAAAACCCATGCGATCAATCCGAGTATCACCGTGGCAGATGCTGTGCGCCCTGATCGTCTCGAGTGCGGTCATGGCCTTCTCGCAGACAACCGGCAATGCGCAAGGCTCTCCACCGCCCAGCCCACCACCCGGCCCGACATCCGGCAAAGGGCTCACCTTTTGTCAGGCCCCCGGCAATCGCACCCTCAAGGTCTACCTGGCGGGCGAAAGCATCGAGGAACGCAACCGCTTCGTGGAACAGCCCTTGAACTGCAACGGCAGCCTCAACCAGCGCGGCGGTGGTGAGGCCAGCAACGACAACGAAGAGTACGGTTGGATGGTGCCACTCGCCCAGCGCCTGAACCTGCGCGACCCCAACCTGAGCATTGAATTTGTCGGCTCCTCAAATTGGTCGGATGCCAACGATGGGCCGTACAGCGGAACCGTGCCAGCTGTGGCGGGCCGCACCTCGGCGATTTCGGGCCTGGACATACCGACGTGGTTGGATGTGGGCAGCCCTGACCGTGGCTTGCCCGGACGTCGGGCCGAACTGGTGGGCAAGACCCACTGCTATCAGGTGGCATTCGCCACGAGGGGTGGCAACGATCTGAACGTTGAGGTCACCAGTGAGGATTACAAACACAACCTCAAGCTGTTGGTGAAACTCTTGCTGGCAGGCTCGAGTTGCCTGACCGACCCCATCGTGTATGTCACCACCCACCTGCCCGACCGTTTTGAGATCGAGGGGATGGAGCGGGTGTTTCTGAGTTTGGCTGTACAGGCCGTGAACGAACTCAAAGCCGACACCTCCTTGAGCGCACAGGCCAGGAGCCGCATTTATCTGGTGGACGTGTACACCGCCTTTAAGACCAACCGCGCCACCACCGCGTTCCCCAAGCCCGCTTGGTTTGCCGATGGCACTTTCGACCTGGAAACCATTGGTCGGTTGGGCGATGCCGCTCACCCGCGAAGGCTTGGCTCGATTTACGTCGGTGAGGTCACGGCGGATGCGATGGATTTGAATGAGTTGCGCTCTGTCGCACCGTAATCTGCATCGGGAAAGGAAGGTCGCATGAGATCAGTCCGTATGAGATCAATTCGAGTTTCACCGTGGTACGTGATGCTGTGCGCCCTGGTCGTCTCGGGCGTGGTCGTGGCCTGCACGCAGGCCGCAGGTGGCACATCGCCCACCTCGAGCCCGCCAGCCACAGATGTGATCGCCACGCCCGTGACCGGTTCATTCCCGATCCTGTTCGTCACGCAAGTGCCGGTCGCCACCGACTTCGCTGTGGTTGTCTCCACCTTCGGCAACCACGGGGCCAGCGTGCAAAACGCCCCTCGCGGCGGTGACCTGTGGTTACGCTACACCGACGGCAGCCTGAAGAACCTGACCAAGACCGCCGGGTTTGGAACGGAGGGCGAGCAGGGCGCGAACGCCATTGCCGTGCGCGACCCCAGTGTGCATTGGGGCGCGAACAAAGCGATCTTCAGCATGGTCGTTGGTGCGCCAACCGCGCAATACGAGGTGAAAAGTTACCTGTGGCAATTGTACGAGGTCACAGGTTTGGGCAAGAACGACACACCGAAAATCACGAAGCTGGCAAAACAACCCGCGTACAACAACACCACGCCGATTTACGGCACGGACGACCGGATCATCTTCACCAGCGACCGACCCCGAGACGGATCACCCCACCTCTACCCGCAGCACGACGAGTACGAGTCCAGCCCGACGAACACAGGATTGTGGAGCCTCGAGCCAAACAGCGGCGAACT
>JAYURE010000263.1:0-1949 GCA_043756345.1 Deinococcales bacterium
GTTCTGCCCAAGCGATTGCGCCCACGCCTCGAGCACGTGTTCACGGTCATCCGGGTGAAGGGCTGCCCCCCAACCGAAACCACTGGCGTCCGCCGCCACCTGTCCGGTCAAGTTTTGCCACCACTGAACGGTTTCTGAATCTTGGTTCGGGTGCGTCCAAGTCGCCTGGGAGGTCGCCTCGACCAACGCCCGATAGCGCGTCTCGCTGCGGTGAACCGCCAATTCCGCGTTTTTGCGGGCCGTGATGTCCACGACGGTTCCCAAGACGAGGGGACCGTTCGGCCCGCCTGTCGATTGGCCTCGAGAAAGCAACCAGCGTTCGGGCAATCCGGGCACGTTGACCAGGTATTCGATCTCGAAGGATTCACCCGATTCGAGCGCCTGCTCAAAAATCTTGTTGTTGCGTTCCTGCTCGAGAGCCGAGGTGAACTTCGAGATTTCTTTGGCGGGCAAGCGATGCGGCCCTGAAGCCAAACCGTAAAAACTTCCATACGCCCCATCGATCAACAATTCACCCGTTTTGAGGTCGTACTCCCAAATCCCGGTTTGACTCGACTCGAGCGCCGCTCGGAAATGTGCCTCGTTTTTGCGAAGCTGCTCCTCGACATGGGGTTCGGGCTGATTCGAGTTTGTTCGGCCCATGTCAGTTCGGCCCCTGTTAGTTCGCACGGAGCACGTACCCAACGTTGCGAATCGTGTGAATCAACCTCGATTCGCCTTCAGCCTCGAGCTTCTGGCGCAAGAGTTTGACGTACACTTCGACCACATTTTGATCGCCAAAAAAATCGGTTCCCCAAACACGATCCAGAATCTTCGGTTTCGACATCACCCGTTCGGGCTGCTCGAGAAATTCGTGCAAGAGTTTGAACTCGAGGTTGGTCAACTGAATTGAACGCCTGCCGCGCATGACGGTGAACGCCTCAGTGTCCATCGTCACGTCAGAGACGCGCAACAAACGTCCGACCTCAGCGCCTTGGCGACGCAACAAGGCACGCACCCGAGCCAGCAAAACATCGAAACTGATCGGTTTGATCACGTAATCGTCCGCACCAACCTCGAGGCCCGCGACCTGATCCGAAGGCGCATCCTTGCCGGTCAGCAGAATCACTGGCACGCCATCACCGGCGGCCCGCATTCGGCGCAGCACCTCGAAGCCATCGATTCCGGGCATCATCACGTCCAAGATCATCAGGTCCGGGGCGCGATCTCGAGCGATGCTCAACGCCTCCTCACCAGATTCGGCCACATCCACGGCGTAACCTTCATAGCTCAGGCCGCGTTTGAGGAAGCTGCGGATGCTGGGGTCATCGTCCACGGCCAGAATGCGTTTCATGATTGGTCCGCTTTCATGATTGGTCCATGCGAGTAAGACTGATGACTCGAGGCTTCATGCTTAAAGTGTAGACCCGTAAACGCGTGGTGACAAATCCCATCAAGATTTTCCCAACACGGGATTCTCGATGGCTGCCATCAATTCATCTGTCGCACCAGCCAGTCGCACCCGCTCGAGCGATTCCTGACTGATGACCTCGCCAGCCTGAAGTAAGATCACACCAGCAGCATTTGAGACTGGCCCGCTGACAGAAAATCCAATCAAGTCACCATCTGGAACCCGTCCTTCAATGGCCCCCTCGAGCGCATCGTTGGCCCGAAGAATCGCCGATTCAACCGGATCGACCTGCGATTGATTCTTGACCTGATGTTCTTGCTTGCGTTCGATGGCCGCCTCGACCGCCTCGGCCTGCTTTGTGTTTGGAGGGATCACTGGATCGATCATTCAACTCACCTCCGCACGGTTTTGTTCGGCAATCATTTCGTTCGTGGCCTTGAGCTTGTCCAGATCTGTCTGCGAAATCTCCTCGAGCAAGACCACCTCAAAACCTTGTTGCTCAAGCTCACCCGCTTGGAAACCCTGAAACAAACTCGAGAGAAAACCGCCCTTCGGAATG
>JAYURE010000264.1:0-5271 GCA_043756345.1 Deinococcales bacterium
CAAATTTCGTGCTGGCCCGAAACGAGTTGACCAACCCAGCCACTTGCGCCTCGTTCCCCTGAGCGGCGAAAACGATCAGCAGCAGGCTCGAGTTTGCGCCACCCAAAACCGTGGTTTGTCCAACAATGCCACGCTCGAGATCGGCGGTTTGGACGCTTTGGTTGCTCGGGGCACTGGTTGCTTGCAGCGTGATCTGACCCAGCGGTAAGGGTTGCGCCAGCAGGGTGTTGTATGTTTGTGCGCTGATCCCGTATTGAAAAACCATCATGAAGATCAGGTTGCCATCCGGGGTGCCTCCGCCCAGGCCCTGCCTGCCGTCCTGTTCGGTGAAGGTTGCCACAATGCCGTTTGGAATCTTGGTGCTGACCCCGAAGTAGGTGCTTTTGAGGCTCGAGCCTGCCGCGTACTTCTGACCGGTCTGCAATTCAGATTGGGCGAAGCTCGAGGAGAGGATCAGGGCGCAAACGATGGTGATCAGGGTGAGAACGTTTTTCATGTGGGCCTCCTTGTGGCTGCTTGAAGTATCAACTCGAGTCGGTTACGGGCCGGTTACGCGCTTCGTGGCTTGGCCGTTAGACTGTCCGCATGTCTTTGATGTCGGTCCACAATAGCTTCTGGAAATTAATAATTTCCCCGGAATTCGGGGCCAGCCCTTACGCCCTCGAGCATCAGATGGATGACGCTTGGGTGCCGATCATGCGCCCGAGCTTGCCAGGTTCACTCGAGCTTGGAAAGTCCACGGATTTCTCGAGTTACACGCTCGCACCGTACTCGAATCGGATTCGCAACCATGTCTTCGGGTTTCGCGGACGCCAGCATCAACTGCGCCCCAATTGGCCTGATGGTCAAACGATTCACGGCGATGTTCACGGCGAACCGTGGCGCGTTACGCAACCGGACCCGAGCACTTTGAATTGCGAGATCGACTCGAGCGAGATTACAGATCTGAATTTTCCATTCCAGTACCGCGTGCGCTGCCAGTACAAACTCGAGGGCGAAGAATTCATCACCACACTCGAGTTGACGAACACCGGATCAGAAGTCATGCCCGCCGGATTCGGCATTCACCCGTACTTTCAACGCCGAATTCCAGGCTCGAGCAGTGATTGCACACTCGAGTTTGACGCTGGCGGTTGGTATCAGGCCAGCAACCCGAAAGACCCAATTCCAGATTCCGCAGCCGGACCAATTCCAAACGACAAGAATTTCTCGCAAGCCCGAGCCATCAACGGTCAATTCATTGACGGTGTGTTCAACGGATTCGCAGGCTCTGCCACGCTCGCCTGGCCCGGTTCGGGCTATCGGATGAAACTCGAGGCCGATCCGATCTTCTCGCATTTTGTGGTCTTCACCGCACCGGACGGAACCATCGCACTCGAGCCAGTTTCAAACGCCACAGACGGTTTCAACCTGCATGCCCGAGGAATCCCAAACGTTGGTGTACGCGAACTCGAGCCTGGAGAAACCATGCGCGGTTCAATCACATTGCGCCTCGAGAGATAGAGCCAGGTGAAAGCGAAAAGGTGAAAGGGAAAAGTATGGGCTTTACTTTTCCCTTTCACCTTTGACCTCGCTTTTCAGTACGTGACGTACTCGAGCTTGTGCGTGCCATCGTTCCATAAATCCACAATCGCATAACCCGGTTTCGTCTCCTGGTAATTCCCTTGCCACCAATTTCCACAGACCGCACCATTACAGGCATACGTCACACCGTTGTACTCGAGCGAATCGCGCAAGTGAATGTGTCCGCTCAGGCAGAGTTTGACGTTCGGGTGTTTCAAGAACAAGTCTTTGATGCGTCGCGCATCGTTGTGCATCCAGGCTCCAGGCACGAGCCAATCGCCAGACTTTTCGTTGTCACCATCGAAGTACGCGCAGACTGCCAGGATCGGAATGTGCGACAGGACCAAGACCGGTTTGGTTTTCGGCACGCTTTTCAAATCCACCTCGAGCCATTTGAATTGCGCCTCATCCAAGCGGGCCGAATATTCTTTGGTGGTTTTCGTCTCGAGATTCGTGCTGTCCAAAACCACGAAATGCCATGCGCCCTGATCGAAGCTGTAATACGGTTTTTTCAACCCAAGCTGTTGCAACGCCCAGGCTTTGCCTTTTAAGGGATCACCTGCGCTGCCCGGACCAGTCCAGCAATCGTGATTGCCAATCGCATGGTGAATTGGTGTGCGAACGTGCTTCTCGAGGGCACGTTTGAAGGCCGCCCATTGCGCGGCCACATCACCTTTGCTGGTTCGTAACGCATCCATGATGGCGTCGCCACCCTGCAAGATCAAATCGGGTTTGCGGGTCAAAGACTGCGCTGCCTCGAGTGCCTTGGAAAATCCCGTTTCGGCATTCACGCCCAAAGCTCCATCCGGCATTACATGCATGTCGGTCAAATGCGCGATGCGCAAATCTGGAGCGCGTTCACTCGAGGTTTGCGCCAGCACTTCAGGGCTTGAGCCTGCGATGATTGCGCCCGCCGAGACGACACCGGCCTGGATCAGTTGCCTGCGATTTAACATGCACAGTTCTACCGCGAAACGGCAGGGAAAAGGGAAAGTTGAACATCAAAACCCGTGACTCGAGCCTCGTGACCCTCAAGGCATTTTGAAATCGGCATCGGTTAACGCCACATTGACATCAACATCTTTGACCTCGAGACTCGCGCTGGCAATGCCTGGAATTTGACTCGAGCGGATCGCCGCGCCAACTGGGATTTTCACGCCCGAAACAACTTTGTATTTGTTGTAAATCAAACTGAACTCAGATTTCTGATCTGCTTTTTCACCCTGGTACTTGGCCCGCTCGAGCGCAATCGAACCGTCCGGCGCGAGAATGTACGTGACCTCGTACTGCTTGCCGGTTCGCACGATGGCTTTGCCGCGCACGCCCTCAATCTCGAGACTGTCCAATGCCGTAACTTTTTCTTCCTCGAGTTTTCCGAGCGCCAATAACCCGAGTACGCCAGATTTGAACGGCATCGAGAAGGTGAATTCTTCGCCTGATTTGCGGGCATTCTTTTCGTTTTTGTTGCCGTTTTTCTTCGACCAAGAAACCGTGCCCTCTTTGGTCAATTGCACCACCGACTCGAGCGTTCCGTTGTTAAAAAACTCGAGCCGTCCACGTTCACCAACGTAATCGACGGTCGCTTTGATGCGAAAGTTGTAGACGCCCACACCAAGAATCGTGGCGTTCATCGAGAAATCTTCACGGTACGTTTTCAGGTTCTCGAGCGCGGGGCCACCGTGCGCCTCAATCGATTTTTCGCGCAACGCATTCGCTGCCGGGGCGAGCGTGCTTGCCGCCAACGCAGTAGAAGCTGTCAGGATCAACGAAAACAGAATCGCTCGAGCCGAAATCATGCCCGGATTCTACAGGATGGCTTGATGAGTCTGGGAAGAGGGGGGCAGGGTAGTCAAAAGTGGAAAGTTTAAAGTGAAAAGAAACAGCCAACATCAAAAGCTCGAGTCTCGAGCCTGGTTTTCCACTTTCCACTTTCCACTCGTTTTTAAGAACTTGCACTCGTGTAACTGCGCAGCCCAAAGCGCCAGAACCACCTCGAGATGCCCAGTAGCAAGACTGCGAAACCAACTGCGAATCCGACGCTCGAGAGGCTGACGCGACCCAAGAGCGCCTCGGTGGGAACGGTGGTGATGAAGGCCACGGGAATAAAAAACGTGAACATGATTCGCACCCAACCTGGATAAACCGTGATTGGAAATTGGCTGGCCTGGTAAAAGCCCCAGAACAACTCGAGCGTGTTTTCGACCCGCACGAACCAGAAGGCGATTGTGGAAAGCATGAAGCAGATCGAGTAGACGATGGCGAGCGCCGCGATCAGCAAGGCCAAGGCAAGCAAGATGTTGAGCGCGTTGACCGACTCGAGTTTGATCAACCCGTAAGCGATGAAGCCAATGCCGATCAGCATTTCTGGAATTTGAAAAATGTTGATCTCGCGGGTGCTGACCAGAAATTGTGAATCGAGCGGTTTGAGCAGTGTGAAATCCATGCTGCCCGTTCGCACGGATTCTCCAATCCGACGCAGGTTTGGGAAAATTCCAACACCGGTCGCGCCACCGATCAGTGTGAAAATCCCAACCAGTACCAGCGCCTCGTCTCGAGACCAGCCGCCCAAGCCTTTGCCATCACCGAAGAGGATCGACAGGCCAAGCACGCCTGCCACGGCTCGCACGACACTCTCGAGGATGTTGACGACGAAGTTTGCTCGGTACTCGAGTTTGGCGGCGACGCTGGCCCCAGCAAAAATGGCGATCAGTTTCAGGTAACGTCCCACTTTCATAAGCACGCCCTCATGCGCCGACCGCCCCGTATTTTTTCAGACCGGCTTTCCACAGCACGTGCCGCAGGGCCACGAACCCGAGAATCCAAATCAGTTGAATCCCGACCACTCGAGCAATTTCGGGCCAGGGCAGTGTGCCGGTCAGAATCTTGACCGGGTAATACACGACCCAAGGGAACGGAGTCCAATCAATTGCGGCCCGCAACCAAGCGGGATAAAACTCGAGCGGTGCGAATCCACCACCGAGCATCACGCCGAGAATCCAGTAGAACTCGTCGAGCGCGGTGGCGCTCTCGAGCCAGAAGCACATCAGGCCGATGCAGTACGCGATCAGAAATCGCACCATGAAGCCGAGCGTGATCGCCAGGAAGAATGTCAGCGCATGCCAAACGCTGGGTGTCAGGACCGTGCCCGCAACCATGAACGTCCCGAGAAACACGAAGAAAATGACGATTGGGCCACGCACAAAACGTTCGGTGACGTGCCTTGCCAGGTGCTCCCAGAACGGATCGAGCGGACGAAGAAGTTTGACGCTGAGGTTGCCCTGACGAATCTCGAATTCCATTTCCCAGGCAACCCAAGCGACCGTCATTTGTTGCGCCAACCAAGTCGCCAGGAAGTACGCGGCAAACGTTTCGGGCTTGAAACCCTGCAAGTTGCCGCCGCCAGCTTGGGCTTTGCCGATCCAGACCGCCATCATGATCAATGGCAGTGATCCGACCAGCATCCAGATCACCAGTTCGGCCCGGTATGCGGTCATGTGTGCGAACCAAGCGTTGAACAAGGCGCGACATTTGCGCCAAGTGCGCAGAAACACACCGGCTCGAAGCGTGGGAGTATCACGAACCAAACTCATGCCCGAACTTCCTCTCGAGCGATCTCAGGTTGCACAGCGGGATTGCTCGAGTTGGCGAAGACTTGGCCGATCACTTCCTCAATCGGTGGGTCTTCAATCGTCACGTCCAAGACTGGAA
>JAYURE010000265.1:0-1943 GCA_043756345.1 Deinococcales bacterium
AGGCTGTCGTTTGCGTTTTGCGCAATCTCGAGCGCCTGCCGGTACAGCGCGTCTGCACTCTCGAGGTCTTCGTTGTCGTCGCGTTTGATGTCGGCGAGGCGGTTCAGGGCGGTGCATTCGCTCGGTGCGTGTGCCCAGGTTCGGGCACGTTCGAGCATTTCCTCGTAAACCTCGAGTGCGCGTTGTTTGCGGTCATTGAACGACAACGCAAAACCGAGGTTCGCGTACAGGCGTTGCGTGTCATGCAAGCCAATCCCCATCGGGGTGGGTCGCGCCTGCATTGGATCAGGCCCGAGTTCGTTCAGGGTTCTGCGGGTGCGTTCGTACTGGTAAATCGCGTCCGGCATGGCGTAGAGCTTGAAGGCATCATCGCCGGCGTTCAGGCTGTGCCGCACAACACTGACCATTCGGCCCGCCTCGAACGCATGGTGAGCCAGGGTCGCGGCGGGCACTTTATTCAACTCGAGCGAATCCAATACCCGAGCGTGCAAGAGGGCGCGGGCCGCAGCAGGCAATCCCTCGAGCACCGCGTCCGAAAGCAAATCGTGCGCGAGCTTCCCGCCACGCAAGACGCCCGCCACCTCGAGTTCTTCGCTGGCATCCAAGAGCGTGAATTCGTTCGCACCGAGGACACTGCCCGCGAGCGTCAAACTGAATTCCTCGGCGGCAATCGCGGCAACCCGTGCCAGGTGTTTGGCATCGCGTGAAAGCTGCTCGAGCCGACGCGCAATCAATCGGGCCACACGTTCGGAACGCGGCAAGTTGCGTCGATCATGTTCGAGCAGCGCGTGCAAGCCAGTATCCGCAAGTGTGCGTAGCATCTCGAGCACGAATAGTGGGTTGCCTCCGGTCAAGCGGTACAACGGTTGCCGGTACGTCTCAAGCTCCTGATCGGTCAGGTTCGGCGCGTGATGCCGCATCAGGTTTGAAAGCAAGTTTGCTGGCAACGGCTCGAGTTCGATCATTGCGGCGTGACCGTTTTCGAGTTGACGCCGCATGCGTTCCATGATGCCTTCGGGCAGTTCGTGGTTGCGCAGCACCACAATCGTCCGTAACGGTTCGGTTGGGCGTTGATGCTCGGAATCCCGAGGATGTTCCCGAGGATTTGATTCGCCGGGTCCGCTGCCACTGACGACACGCTCGAGCGCCCGGACTGCGCCATACGCGCCGACCTCAAAACTCGAGACATCCCACAAGTGCAAATCGTCCAGGACTATCGAGGCGTGTTTCTCGAACGCCTGTAAGCCCCAGGCGACAAACGCATCGAACAGGCGCAAACGCTCGGCATCCGAACGAAGCGGCGGCGCGTCACCATCCTCGAGTTCTGGCACCAAGCGCGAGAGTTCGCGCCGCGCCCACAGTGGGTACTCGAGATGAGGCCGGTCGGCGGCGACGGCACGAATCGCTCGGGCAATCAGCGCGTAAGGAACGTTGGCATCCGTGGGCCGACCACGCAAGGTCACAAAAATCCCTCGAGACCGCGCAAACTCGAGCGCCAAGCGCGTCTTGCCGACGCCCGGTTCACCAGAAATGTAAATCACTTGGTTGGTGTTCCAGGCCGCCTCGAGCGCCGCCCATTCGCGTTCACGTCCAATGAACGGCACGTTTTCCAACCCATTCGTTTCGAGCGTGTTCAGCCAGTGTTGCAATGGCACGGCACTCGCTCGAGATTGCGGTTCGGTGGTTTGCGGCGTGACACCTGGTTTGCTTTCCTCACTCGGGCCGTGCCGCAAACGCAACGCCAACTCTTGCGTTTCGTTACTCGGTTCGATGCCCAACTCGCGTTGCAAGGCTGCACGACACGCACGGTACGCCTCGAGCGCCGCCGCCCGGTTGCCCGCCTCGAGATGCAACTGCATCACTTGCCGATGTGCGATTTCATTCAATGGCTCGAGGCGCAAACGGCGTTTTGCCAAATCCAACGCCGCCTCGAGATCACCCTG
>JAYURE010000266.1:0-1941 GCA_043756345.1 Deinococcales bacterium
GCCATGAGCATCGCCGAAAATTTGTTCCTCGGTCGAGAACTGCTCAAACCCGGCTGGTTCAACAAATTCTTCCGCATCATCGACAAAAAACGAATGCTCGAGGAAGCCAGCGCCGACATGAAAGATTTGAAAATCGGTATTCGTTCGATGAGTCAAGCCGTCGAAACACTCTCCGGCGGACAACGCCAAGGTGTCGCCGTGGCCCGCAGCGCGACCTTCGCCGAACACGTCGTGATCATGGACGAACCGACCGCCGCCCTGGGGGTCAAAGAGGGCAACATGGTCCTCGAGTTGATCCGTCGCGTGCGCGACAAAGGCCTGCCGGTGATCCTGATCAGTCACAACATGCCGCACGTCTTTCAAGTCGCAGATCGAATTCACATTCAACGCCTGGGCCGTCGTGCCGCCGTGGTCAATCCAAAAAACATTGGCATGTCCGACGTGGTGGCCGTCATGACCGGCGCACTGACGCCAGAACAACTGAGTGCCGACGTGCTGGCTTAAAAGCGAGTTCAAAGTGGAAGGTGAAAAGTAAATTCAAGGACAGTTGATTTGGCTGGTTGGCTCGAGGAATTGCAATTTGAAAAACTTCTTGATAACTCGAGACTCAAGCTTTACACTTTGAACTTTTCACTTTCCACCTGCTTTGCACCACGGAGGATTCATGTCAGTCACACCCAGCATTCCCATCCTCGAGTTGACTGCTGAAAGTTTCGCACCCTACGGCACGCTGCTTGAACCCAAACCCAACGCCACGATTGAACGCGGCGACATCACTTACTGGCACGCCCAAGCCGACCTGAGCGGCCTTGGGAATGACGGTGTGCTCAGCTTCCTGCATGCGTTTGAACGCGAACCGATTCTCGAGGACATCGAACGCCACCTGCACACACCAGAAGCCTTCATTCCGCTCGAAGGTGAAAGCCTGATGGTCGTCGGACCGCCCGGAGATCTGGACCTCTCGAGCTTGCGGGCCTTCAAGCTTGACCATTCTCGAGCAGTGCTGCTCCACGCTGGAACCTGGCATTGGGCACCGTACCCGATCACACCAACCTCGAGTTTCGTGCTGATCCTGCGGGCCTCGACTGTGCCTGATGATGTGCATGTGATTCCGATAGCACCACACCGGATTGGGTAGTTCAGTTCGGGTTCCAATTGATGTACTGACGAGGCCGAACATGGAGTTCGCCCTAAACGAAGCGAGGATCAATTCAATCTCGAGCCTCAACGCAATTTTGAAAGTGATTGCCGAATCAACGATTCTGCGCTGGCATCCGGGTCTTTCTCGAGCAAGCCCAGAATCGCGGTACGCACGTGCGCCTCCCGATAACCGAGCGCCACGAGTGCTTCGACCGCATCGCGGAAGGCAGGATTCTCGCCAGATTTCTTGCCCAATTTTGTTGGCCCGACCTTCAAATGTTCCGGCACACGGTTGCGCAAATCCAACGCGATGCGTTCCGCTGTTTTCTTACCGATGCCGGACACACCCGAAAGCGTCCCCACGTCTTCCTCGAGAATCGCCCGAGCAATCAACGATGGTGTGAGTTGCGACAATGCCGCCAACGCCAAACGCGGCCCGACACCAGACACGACCAGAAGCAATTTGAAAATCTCGAGCGAATCCGTGTCCGCAAAACCGTACAACGCCAGGGCATCCTCACGCACCAGCAAGTACGTCTCGAGCTTCACGACTTGACCCGGCGTGCAACGTTCCAAGGTCGAACGCGGCGCGAAGACTTCCAACCCGACACCACCGACAGAAATCACCACGCTCGAGTCACGTTGGGCGGCGACGATGCCTTCGACGAAAGCGATCATGCGGGGACCAGCAAAGTGGAAGGTGAAAAGTGGAAGCGCGAACAGCCCGTCAGCGGCCCAAGCCCGTGAGCGATCCCGCCCGTCAGGTGCATGGTTGGGATCAAGACAGGTGCTGGTGTGGGG
>JAYURE010000267.1:0-1939 GCA_043756345.1 Deinococcales bacterium
CTCAACCCTCGAGCCTTTGACTTTCACTTTGAACTTTCCACTTTCCACTTTGAACTTTCCACTTTGAACTTTCGGTTTTTGTTCCAATCTGAGGTTGCCTCCGAGTCGGATTCTCCTCAAGACGGCCTGCCCTGGGCGCGGTACAATCTCGCCTGTGAGAGATTCGTCAAATCAAAGCCGCAACGCTCGAGCCCCTATCGGGGTCTTTGATTCGGGTGTCGGTGGCCTGACCGTCCTGAAGGCATTGCGCGAACGCCTGCCCGGTGAGGATTTTATTTACTTGGGCGACACGGCCCGCCTGCCTTACGGTCGCAAACCAGCCTCAATGGTTCGAGAATTCGCCACGCAAATCTCTGGTTTCTTGCTCGATCAGGGTGTCAAAGCGATTGTCATGGCCTGTAACACGGCCTCGAGTTGCGCCCTCGCGCCGGAAGGCGATTTGGTTTCGCGGCTGAGCGTCCCGCTCTGGGGCGTGATCGAACCTGGCGTGCGTGCCGCAGAACAGACCTCGAGATTGCACGGGCGCGTCGGTGTGCTCGGCACCAAAGGCACGATTGCCAGCCGTGCCTACCAATCCAGGCTCGAGGCGCACGGGTTTGAGGTTTGGGCCAAAGCTTGCCCGATGTTCGTGCCCTTGGTCGAGGAAGGACTTGCGGATTCCAACGAGGCGCGGTTGCTGGTTCGGCATTATCTCGAGGATCGCCCCGAACTTGACGCGGTGATTCTGGGTTGCACCCATTACCCGGTCTTAAAAGACGTGATTGCCGCCGAACTCGGGCCAAAGGTTGCCATCGTCGATTCGGCCAGCGTCACCGCCCAAGTGGTCGCCGACGACCTCGAGCTTGCTGGAGTGCTCAATCCTCGAGCGACCGGTGGCGAACTGATCCATTACGTGACCGGAGATCCCGCCTCGTATCAGCACACCTCGAGCGTGATCGGTGGCGTTGAAGGCGAATTGCGTTTGCTCGAGATCACCGAGTTGGTGGGACGCACGCTGCCGGTTCTTGAAAAGGCTGGCGTCTGATGCCAGCACGAACAGGCCGTGAACTGCTCGAGCTTCGCCCATTGACCGTCAAACGTGGTGTCAACGCTTACGCCGAAGGTTCAGCGTTGGTACATTTGGGCAGCACCCACATTCTCGCCACGGTCACGCTCGAGAACTCCGTGCCCAAACACGTGCTCGAACGGCGCGGACCGGACGGCAAACGCCTGCCACCGACCGGCTGGTTGATGGCCGAATACTCACTCTTGCCTCGAGCCACGCATGAACGCACGCAACGTGAACGGCAACGTGTCGGTGGGCGCACCCAAGAGATTCAACGCCTGCTCGGACGGGCGTTTCGGGCCTGCCTGGATTTGGAATTGTTCAAGAACAAAACCGTGATCATCGATTGCGACGTGATTCAAGCCGATGGTGGTACTCGAGTCACCAGCGTGCTCGCCGGATTTGCGGCGCTCTGGGATTTGGCCGACAAGATGACCCGAGCCGGAACCTTGGATGACTGGCCGATCCGTCACGAAATTGGCGCGGTCTCGGTTGGACTGGTCGATGGGCAGGTGCGTTTGGACCTCGATTACAAAGAGGACTCGAGCGCCGAGGCGGACATCAACATCATCGGAACCCTGGATGGCAAACTGATCGAGGTTTCGGGCGGCAGCGAAGGCGAGGCGGCTATTGCTCAAGCCCAATTCCTCGAGATGCTGAGTGTCGGATTGACTGGCGTGCAGCACCTGGTGACCCGACTCAAAACGCAACTCTGAGCAAGACTCTGGGGCTCGACATCAGGGCTTAAGCATATGAGACTCAAGTTCAAAAGAATTGCCTTTGTAGGGTGGGCTGTGCCCACCGATTTTGCGCAAAAGGTGGGCACAGCCCACTAAAGTTCCGTTTTGGGAACTTTTGGTCAAGGAAACTCGAGGAACAACATCAAATCCATTT
>JAYURE010000268.1:0-1939 GCA_043756345.1 Deinococcales bacterium
AAGGTTCGCAATCCGGTCGGTTTGGACATCGGCGCGGAAAGCCCGAGCGAGGTGGCGTTGTCGATCATTTCCGAATTGATCGCGGTGCGGCGCGGTTTCGCGGGCGGCATTCTGAACGGTCGGGCCGGTCGAATTCATGATCCGGTCATGCCAGCCGATTCCCAGAAAATGGGTCCCTCGAGAATCAGTTGAGTTCTGGCACGCAAACGACGCGCTTCTCGAGGTCAATCACGGTGCTCGGGCCGATAAAGCCACGAAATTCGAGGAGTTGACCGCCGATCAGGTAATGCAGTTGATACCATCGCGCCGGGGTTTGTTGCGTGCCGCGCACCGCCTCAACGTGCCGCAAGCGCGGGTAGCCATGTTCGCAAAAGCCGGAGGTTTGGCACAAGGCCCTGTCGAACGCCTCGAGCATCATGCGTTCGGCTTCGGCGATGTTGACGCCCAACGGTTGACCGTTGCAATGGCGAACGTGTGTCGAGACTTCCATGTGGTTGATTAGCGCCCTGCTGTCCGCCCGGTTGTCATTCATGCCAGCAGGTTACGAAGAGGGGCGTTCCTTCAGCGTTCCCTGAGCCGAAACAAAGTGGAAAGTGGAAAAACCAAGCTCGAGGCTTAAGCTTTTGACTTTGGCTGTTTCCTTTTCACTTTGAACTTCTGACTTTTCGTCCTATTCAAACTCGAGCGTGACCGCCCGAGCCCCGGCCTGCAACTGTCCGAGCACGACTTTGGTGTACATCACGCCGAACCCTTGACGCTCGAGGGCGGTGGTTCCACCGGGTTTGGCTTGGGTGGTCACGGCGTCACACCCGGCGTTTCGGGCCGCCTCGAGCCTGGCCTGCACGAGCGCGTGTTGCACGCCGCGTCCTCGGGCATGTGGGGCGGTACTGGCGAGGTACAAGGTGCCGATCCGCCATCCCTCGCTGTCTTGCCGCACGACGAGCGATCCGGTGCCGATCACTTCGCCACGTTGCCGGGCGATGAAGCAACTCGAGCCGGGCCGGTACAGCGCAATCTGAGCAAGTTTTGAATCGATTTCGCTGTGTTCGCTGGCTTTTCGTGTGCCGAAACCGGATTTGAAGGCGTGAACCCAGGCTCCCTCGAGTGTGGCATCAATGAGGGTGATGTCAATGCCTGGTGTAGTCTCGAAGCGTTCCTCGGCATCTATTGGGCGCACGAGGGCCTGCAAGAAGCGTTGCGGCATGAAACCTCGAGCGGCAAGCTGTGTGACCAGGCTGGCATCGGCAAGTGGGCACAGTTCGATCCGTGGCGTGCGGCCAGCATCGACAAAAAATTGCTCGAGTTCATCCAAATCCGTGTCTGCGACTGGACCGTGCAAGCCCAAACCAATCGCCACGTTGATCCCGAGGGTGCTGCCGGTGCGCACCATCACCCCATCGGCGATCTTGCGGGCCTCACATTCGGAAGCTTTTTCGAGGCGGTCCTCGAGCCCTTGCACGTATTCGATCAGGTGCATTCCAGCATCGTGTTCGAGACGTTGGGCGAGTGACAGGTCAGAGGGGAGCATGATTCATGGTGACACGTTATTTCCAGATCGCTGGTTGAAGTTTGACTGCTCGATCATCAAACCTGTTGTCAAACTTCAACAGGAGGCGCTATCTTCACCGTGGTTTCTCGAGCAGTGCTTCGATGGCCGCCATGACCTTCGTGGTCAATTCCTCGCTCGAGCCTTCGGCGGGAATCGGTGGGCCGTAGCGGATCACGTAACGTTTTTGTCCAAACCAGTTCGGTTGCAAACTGATTCCGGCAGGCACAATCGGCGCGGCCCCTTTGAGCGCGATGAAGCCCACGCCGTCCTTGGGTGCTTTGCCGCCTCGAGTCCCCTGCGGGAAGATCACCAGGAGTTGACCAGCCTTCAAAATGCGAATCGCGGTTTTGATCGCGCCCAAGTCGGCTCGGCTGCGGTCCACGGGAAAGG
>JAYURE010000269.1:0-1936 GCA_043756345.1 Deinococcales bacterium
TTTGCGTTCATACTGGCAGGCCCGCCGCGTATGGCAAGCGCGTGATCTTCGCCCGTTCGTACTGACCGGCCAGTGGAAAGGGCAAAGTTGAAAGGGCAAAGTTGAAAGGGCAAAGTGTAAAAAACCTTAGCCTGGAGCTTTTGTCCTAAAACTCGAGCCAATTCAAAAGATCAAAGTGAATCCGGTTTTGCCGTTCACATTGATCTTTTCTCTTGATCCCAAGACGCACCTTCTTGGCCCTACACCAGCACCTTACGGGCTTGGGCCGCTAACGGGCGGGATCGCCTCTTTCGTCTTTCCTCTACCTTTACGCCTGTGCCACGTTCAAATCCGAGGTGATCGGTTCGAGGTCGCCACTGACCGGATCGTGTGGCAGGCCGTACTTGGCTCGGGTTTCGTTCAAGCAATCGCACCATTCTTGTATCGAACGGACGCCTGAATCGACGGCCTCAATCGGCGTGCCGAATGGCAGGTTCTCGAGGAAGGTTTCACGGGCTCGGCTCAGATAGTTGGTTTTGCTCCTTGGCATATGAAGAGCTTGACCCATGAACTTCAGGGTTTCGTCAGCGCAGCCTGAGTTACATGAGGCTCGGGGTGATTCAGGAGACCCGAAGTCAATTATTCACTGTCTGACTCGAGTCATTTGACTACGGCTGAGAACTCACGGTCACATCGATATTCGCACTTGGCGGCGATACACCGGTGCGAGACTCGCCGTACAAATCGCCTTTGTCCAACCGGTCGTTGTTGTTTGAGTCTTTCCAAGCCTGAATCACGTAATTACCGGGCTGAAGTTGATCGATCAAGTACGGTGCGACCGTGACGGAATTGTTCAACTCGAGTTTGATCGATGCACTTTTTTGGTCATCACACGTCTTGTCGGCGGTCAGGTAGCACGCGCTGACGAGCGTTCCCGGTATCGGCAAGAGCAACTGGACGGTTCTGCTCACGCCACCGGTTGCTGAACCAGTCACCTGCACTGAGTACGTGCCAGACGCAGCCTCGCCGGTGTCGAAAGTGATGGTGCTCTCCGATCCTGGGCTGATGCTCGAGGCGCTCAACTGTGCTGTGATGCCACCGCTTGCTTGCACACTAAGGTTGATCGGACCTGTTAGCCCGTTGAACGCCGCCGCCCCGATGTTCACGCTGATCTCCGAAGTTCCACGGGTCGCAGTCAGCACAGAATGGTCTGGTAACAGCACAAAATCGGGTTTGGGCACGCTCGAGGTGGCTTTGAGGAACCGCAATGTGGCTCCGGCATCGAGCAGGCCGACGCCGCAACCGATTTTTCCACTGCAATTCACGGCGTCCGCTTCGGTGTCCAGCAACGTCTCGATTTGGCCCGGTGTGAGCTTTGGGCGCAGGCTGCGCATCAAGGCGATCACGCCCGCGACGTGCGGTGTCGCCATGGAGGTGCCGATCTTGTAATCATAGGCCGCTTTGCCCGCCGCGTTTTTGATGGTGCTCAAGATTCCGCCGCCCGGTGCTTTGTCACCGCCCGGAGCCATGATGCTGACCCGAGAACCGTAATTCGAGTACGAGGCTCGAGTGCCATCGCGTCCGACCGCGCCGACCACGATCAGCCCGGCACAACTGGCCGGATCGGTCGTCCAGGCGTCCAAGCCGTCGTTGCCTGCCGCGACCACCACGGAGGTTCCGGCGGCGATCACCTGATTGAAGGCGTCCTGCTCGGCACTCGAGCACGAACCACTGCCACCGACGCTGAGGTTGATCACGTCGGCCTTGTTGGGATTGTGCGGGTATGCGGGCGGCACGTTGCCGCTGTCAATTCCGGCGGCCCAGAGGACCGCATCAATCATGTCCGAAACCGTACCGCCACCGACACCCAATATCCTGGCGGGCAGAATCCTCGCGCCCCATGAAACCCCAGCCACCCCGAGCCGGTTGTTGCCGATGGCTGCTGCGATTCCAGAAA
>JAYURE010000270.1:0-5233 GCA_043756345.1 Deinococcales bacterium
TGCCAAAAAAGATGCAAAGGCCGCAGTGGGTGGCGACCTCAAGAAAGCACTCGAGAATGTTCTAAATGGTGGTAAGGCCGTGGATGTCAGCCTGTTTGGTCGCATGGTGGCTGATATGCCGCAGATCAATCAGGATGCGGCCTGCCAAGTTGCACACCCGATCAGCGTCAACAGTTTCGAGCGTGAGTTTGATTTCTACACCGCTGTTGATGATCTGAAGCCTGACGACAATGCTGGAGCAGACATGCTCGGCACGGTTGAATTCGGCTCGAGTTGTTTCTACCGTTACGCCGCCCTTGACCTCGAGCAACTTCGACACAACCTGCAAGATGATCTCGAGCTTGTGTATACGGGCGTTGAAGCATTTCTTCGGGCCAGCGTGAAAGCAAAACCGAGTGGAAAACAAAATAGTTTCGCAGCCCACAACGACCCGGAATATTTGGTTTTCACCGTGCGGCAAAATGCTGATCCTCGGAATCTTGCCAACGCTTTTGAAAAGCCGGTCAGCCCTCAAAGAGATGCCTCACTTACAGAAGTGGCGGCAGCGAAATTTGAAGCGAAATGGCAGAAACTCGAACAGGCTTATGGTCAGGCGGGACAGACGTTTACCCTCAACATCACTGACTTCAAATCAACCTTGGGGACACCGACTCAAAGCCTGGATGCACTCATCGGTGAAACGTTGAAGGCTGTCAAGGCAGCACTGGGAGCATGAATGCACACATTGTTGCTACAACTTGCTGGACCGATGCAATCTTGGGGAACACGCTCCAGATTCGATGAGCGTGACACGGACCTCGAGCCGAGCAAAAGCGGCGTGATTGGCCTCATGTGTGCGGCCTTGGGTATTCCACGCACCGATACAAAACACACCCTTGAATTGGCTTGCATGAGCATGGGCGTGCGAGTTGATCGTGAGGGCGTACTGCGCCGCGACTATCAGACCGCACACAGCGTCAGCACTCGAGGCATCATCAGCACCGTACAAACATCTCGCTACTATTTGGCCGATGCTGTTTTCCTTGTTGGTCTTGAAAGTCCCGAATTGGAGATTTTGAGTGAAGCGCATCAAGCGTTACGAAATCCGGTTTGGACGCTGGCTCTTGGTCGGAAGTCATATGTGCCCAGCCCCGGCGTGTGGCTTGCTGACGGGTTGCGCGAAAACGAGCCTTTGAAAGAAGCACTCGAACAGTATCCATTTTTGCCAGCCCTCGAGTTTGAACCTGGTGAAACTGGCTTGAAAGCCAAAATCGATCAAAACCGGCTACCACAAGTCGGATTCAGACACCGATGCAGTCTTGAGTCTCTTGAGAACATCGGTTCGTTGAGAATGGATCAACCCATCTCGAATTTTGCAGAACGTCGATTCGGAGCCCGATTCGTTCGCAACACAATCCTGATTCCTTCGGAGGTGCAACGTGCATCTGAGTAAACTCCACCTCAACCCGCGATCTCGAGCCGTGCGCCGCGACACCAGCAACCCGTACTTCATGCACCAAACCCTCGCCCGAGTCCTCGACGGTGATAGCTTGACCCTCTGGCGACTCGAGGACACGATCCTGCTTGTGCAATCCCAGGAACGCCCAGACTGGGGTCAACTTGAACCCGGTTATCTGGCCCGTGCCAGCGAAAGCAAACCGATGGATGTTGCCAGCATCGTTGCGCTCGAGCGTCCGTTGCGTTTTCGTTTGCGGGCCAATCCGAACAAGTCCGAATCCAAACCCAAAGCGGAACGCGGCACGCGAAAAGAGTCCGGCAGGCCAACGTCGGGCAAACGCAGCGGCCTGTACGAACTCGAGGATCAGGTCGGTTGGTTGAACGCTCGGGCATCGGCGAATGGGTTTGAGTTGCTGGATTTCATGGTCTCGCACAGCGACCGTTGGAAATTTCGCAAAGACCCTGACAGCATTCCGATCACGTTGGCCGTGGCCGAGTTCGATGGTCATTTGCGCATCACCGATCCAGCACGTTTCCGCACCACGCTCGAGCAAGGCTTGGGACGGGGCAAGGCACTCGGGTTGGGTTTGTTCTCGGTTGGTCCGGCGTGAGGTTTGGTGGTGACTGAGCATAAACGCAAATCGGTGCCCCTCGGTCGGTATCGGGAGATTCCGATTCCCGAAGACTGGTTCGCGGTGCTCGAGGAATGCAAACCTTTTGAGCAGTCGTTGCGCTTGCCGCAACCCAACGATGCTCGAGTGGCGGTTCAAGCGGTGCTCGCCGACTTGGAGGACCGAACTCGGCTGATGATTCAATGCCGTTACGGTTTTGAAGATGGTCAAGTGTGGTCGCTCGAGTCGATTGGGACGGCGCATCAGTTGACCCGAGAACGGGTGCGCCAAGTGATTGACCGTGCCATCGGGAAGCACCGTCTCCTGGGTCGCTTGGCGCAGGTGATTAAAGGTCATGGTTGGTTTGCTTCCGGGTCGCAACTCGTAATTTTTTCGCAACCTGAAGATGCACAAACGCAGTGGTGTCAGTTTGGGCTGTCCAACATCCTCGGTTTGAACCACGTGATGTTGAGGAATGGGTATCGGGTGGTGTCATACAAAACGGTATCCGAAGCGGCGTTATTGGCGCAGTTGCGGTGCGAGCCCCATTTTTACAGTTTGACCGAGGCCGAAGCCTTGAGCAATTTGAGCAGCTATGAGTTGATTCACGCGCATGGCGTTTTGGATGGCGTATTTTTGACTGCTTCCGCCACGTTCGGCAGTCACAAGTGGCGAATGCCGGAGTGCATCGAGGCGATTGCTCGAGCGTTGCTGAATGTTGGCGTGCAGGAATGGCATTTTTCGCAGATGGCGCAGGCGTTGCGTTTCGTATTCCCGGAACGGTTCGTGAGCCTCACAGGACGGGACATTGCCGCCGTGGTTTCAAGGCCAGGTTCTCGGTTTCAGAACGTTGGGGCCAAAGGCATGTGGCGACTCTCCAGCGTCGGCGATGGCTTTGCGGACACCAAAGCGGCAGTAATTGGCATCCTCGAGCAGAATGCTGCGCCGTTGCATCATGCGGTCATCTTGGAGCGTTTGCAACGCCCGATCCGTGAGGCGACACTCTTGGCGATGCTCGCCCGAGAGGATGTTTTCGAGCATTTCGGGTCCGGGTTTTACGGATTGCAAAACGCACCTTACCCGGATGTGACCGACGGTGAACTGGAACGTTGGGTGTTGCAGGAATTGGGTCAACTCGAGGTGCTGAGCATCGAAGACCTGCAACTTCGTGCCAGTGCTGCTGGCCTCGATTTCGATCAGATTCGTTTGGTGGTGCAACGTTCCAAGAGGCTTCACTTCCACGCAAAATTGATCGCTGTCGAACGGATCGAAAAGCACCATCGTCGCCAATTGCAACGTTGGTTGACGCAACCGGAATTGAGCAAACGACCCTCAGATGACGTGCTCTCTTTCGGTATTCAAGATTGTTTGCGCCGTGGTGACGGTAAGAACCTCGAGAAAATCATCGCCGCATTTTCGGTCACGGATGGTGCTTGAGCACAGAAGGGAAGGTTTCGGATGCCGCCAATCAAAAGTGCCATCAACCTGCAAGAACTCCCGAAATTTCGGGATGGCCTGTCCTACCTGTATCTCGAGCACGCCCGGATCGAACAGGATGCCCTCAGCATCGCCGCGATCCTCCCGGACGGCATGATCGCCGTGCCCGCCGCGAGCCTCGGCGTGCTGATGCTCGGTCCCGGCACGACCATCACGCACGCGGCGATCAAAGCACTGGCGCAAAACGGATGCAGCGTGCAATGGGTCGGCGAGGATCACATGCGGTTTTACGCCAGCGGAACCGGAGAGACGCGCTCGAGCGCCCAACTGATGCGCCAAGCACAGGCATGGCACGATCCACGATTGCACCTCGCTGTGGTCCGACGAATGTACGCGATGCGCTTTCCGAACAAACTCGAGCCTCACCTGACCCTGCAACAAATTCGAGGACTCGAGGGTGTGCGCGTGCGACAGGCCTACGCGAGTGCCAGCAAGAAATCGGGCGTGCCGTGGTCGGGCCGCAATTATCAACGCACCGACTGGAAAGCGTCCGACCCGATCAACCGGGCATTGTCCGCCGGGAACGCCTGCCTGTACGGGGTGGCGCACGCCGCAATCATCTCGAGCGGGTACTCGCCCGGACTGGGATTCGTGCATACCGGCAAGCAACTCTCGTTCGTGTACGACGTGGCCGACCTGTACAAGATGGACACCGTGGTTCCCGCCGCATTCGAGGCGGTCAGCGAACTGAGCGACAGCGTCGAACGCAGCGTGCGGGCCAAACTGCGCGAGCACCTGCGCAACACGAAACTCCTCGAGAAGATCGTCGATGATTTGCACAGCCTCTTCCTCAAACTCGAGTCGGATTTTGATCAATTCAACCTCGGCGAGAACGACACGCCCGAGACCAGTGAAAACAGCAACCGATTCGACACGGATGCCAGTGCCCCCGGAGACCTCTGGGACCCAGAAGGCAACGTGACAGGAGGGACTGCGTATGGTGGTGATGATCCTCGAGAAGGTTCCTGAGACACTTCGCGGCGAACTGAGCCGGTGGATGCTCGAGGTCAGCAGCGGCGTCTTTGTGGGCAGCCTCAGCGCGATTGTGCGCGATCTCCTGTGGGAGAAAGCCGTCAAACGGGCCGTGACGGGCCGATGCTGTCAGGTGTACCGCATGAACAACGAACAAGGCTACGAGATTCGCATGGCGGGCGACTCGATTCGCGCTACGATAGACCTCGACGGGTTAACGCTCGTGACCGAGCAGAACGCCCGGTGGCGAGCCTGGATGGAAGCGCAAGCCGAGCAGGACGAACGTGCGCTGAAATGGCTCGCCAGGAACATTGAAAAACCAGTTCAAAAGCCTGAAGAACCCTCGAGAGACATAGAGGGGGTCTAGAGGGTATTCTGTGCGTGTGAATCAAGTGTTCGCCCTGCACACGCGGGGATGATCCGAACCAACGGACGCGGATCGGATCGTCCAGGAAGTTCGCCCTGCACACGCGGGGATGATCCGGCGACACGCACGACCCAAGCACACCCCATTTGTTCGCCCTGCACACGCGGGGATGCTCCGCTAGAGGCAAGATTTCCTAAGGGAAATGTTTTGTTCGCCCTGCACACGCGGGGATGATCCGCCAGTTGGATGTGATCGTAATCCACAATTGGGTTCGCCCTGCACACGCGGGGATGATCCGTTCTGCGCTTGGTTCAAGCCAAATCATCATGGTTCGCCCTGCACACGCGGG
>JAYURE010000271.1:0-1933 GCA_043756345.1 Deinococcales bacterium
CGGCATCGATGATCAGCACACGATCCACGGTTTTTTGCACTTCACCCAGAATGTGGCTCGAAACCAGGACCGTCAGGCCACGCGAGCCGAGTTCACGGATGACTTCGCGCAGTTCGGCGACGCCTTCCGGGTCCAAACCATTCGTGGGTTCATCCAGCAGGATCACTTTGGGTTCGGGCAGCAACGCTCGAGCCAAGCCCAAACGTTGGCGCATGCCTTGAGAATACTTGCGCACCGCATCTTTGGCCCGAGTCTGCAAACCGACAAGCTTCAAAACCTCATCAATTCTCGAGGCTGCAATCCCGCCGTGCATTCCAGCGGCATAGGTCAAATTATCGCGCCCGGAAAGGTACGGGTAAAAACTCGGCTCCTCGATCATCGCGCCCAACTGCCGCAAACTCGAGCCCGGAACGCGCTGCCCGAGCACTTCAACGCTGCCCGCACTTGGTCGGATCAGGCCGCAGATCATGCGCATGGTTGTGGTTTTGCCCGCGCCGTTCGGTCCGAGGAAACCCACGATCTCGCCCGCGGTCAGGGAAAAACTGATGTCATCGACGGCGCGTCTAGCGCCGTAGCGTTTGCTGAGGGTGCGCACATCGAGCGCGACCGTCATTGCGAGCACCGTGAAATAGCGCCCCGTGAAATGGAGAAAAGATTCATCGCCCGAGTCTACTCGAGAAATTCGCACGCCCCGAGAACGATTGGCTCAGGTCAGGCGAAAAACAACCGTCTGCAAGCTCGAGGTTTAACGATTCCTCATCTTTATTCGGGCAGAAGCGGTTTATGGTGCGTTCAACAGGTGATTCCATGAGCAAATTTGACCGTCGGCAGGCACTCAAAGCTGGAGGAACCCTCGCGGTAGCGGCGCTCGTCGGGTCGGACGCTCGCTCGACCTTGGCTTTGCCGCCCGCGCCGAGCGAAGCTCAACTCGAATTTTTGAACGCCGGGATCGGCAAGCCGGGAACGCCGCCGCTCGAGGCGCTCGTCTTCAATCGGCTGGCTTACGGGCCACGTCCGGGTGATCTCGAGGCGTTCATGGCTTTGCCGGGCGATTCACGGGCGAAATTGCAGGCGTTTCTGGATTCGCAACTGTCACCAAGCAAAATCGATGACAGCGAATGTGATCAGATTCTCAAAGGTTTGAATTATACGACTTTGACCAAATCGCTCGAACAAGCCTGGCTCGAGCATCGTGTGAATTTGGACGAGAAGGACGAAAAGCGTTACGAAAAAATGTTTCAACCCGTTTATGAGGTCAAACTGGCGACCTACGTCCGGGCTGTTCACAGTAAACGCCAATTGCTCGAACGCATGACCGAATTCTGGCACGATCATTTCAACATTCATCCTGACCGTGACGAACGCATCGCGCCCGGCTGGGCAGCGTTCAACCGTGATGTGATTCGTGCCAACGCCTTCGGTAATTTCGGCAAGCTGCTTGAAGGGGTCGCTACCAGTCCCGCCATGCTGATGTACCTGGACAACGCTTCGAGTTCTCGCGGTGGGCCGAACGAAAATTTTTCTCGAGAACTCTTTGAACTGCACACGCTCGGGGCCGAAAATTACTTTGGTGTCAAACGTCAAGACGTGATCGCCAAAGACGCGGCAGGTTTGCCGGTCGGATACGTCGATGATGATGTTTACGAGGCGACTCGAGCCTTCACCGGCTGGCGTTTGAGCGACAACAAAGACGAACCTGGACTTGGAAATACCGGTAAGTTTGTGGCCTACACGCCATGGCATGACCGCTTCCAGAAGAAGATTCTCGGCAAGTACTTGCCACCCGACCAAACCGCGTTGAAAGACGGTAAGGACGTGCTCGAGGTACTGGCAGCGCATCCCGGCACAGCCCGATTTGTCTGTCGCAAACTCGTGCGCAAATTCATCAGTGACGACCCGCCGCAACGTGTGATCGATGCCGCCGCCAAAGTCT
>JAYURE010000272.1:0-1932 GCA_043756345.1 Deinococcales bacterium
ATCGGCGTTGAATCTACTTTGGCAAACGTTCGCGGCGTGCGCGGTTGAGCCTCGGGTTGAACGGTGCTCGAGATTTTACGATGAATCAAACGCAACTGACCCTCGGTGATCATCGTGACTGTGCCATCCGGGGCGACATCTTCAAGGTACGCATAAATCGCACCGTCGGGCCTGCTCGAGCGCAATTCCAGCGTCACGCGGGGAAAGCCGGTCACGCGCAAATCGTGCTCGAGCGGCTGGCTGGTGTAACACAAACGCTGCGCGTCAAGCTCGTGCTGGGAAGGATAAATGATCGGACCGCCACCGGATTGCGTGCGCCATCTGGCGTGCTCCCCAGTTCCGATCTCGTAATTCACGGGGTACATTTCCGATCCGGCCTCAAGACTTGACGGCTCGAGGTTGAGCGAATTGTTCTCGCGCAAAAACCACTGCGTCGGTTTGGTCTGCGGCTGCCAGGGCGTGTGCTCGTGCCAGGCGTTTTCGCCGTTGGTGTAATAGCGCAATTTTTTCAAACCAGGTTGTGGTGTTTCACTGCCGCGCACGAAACGATCAAAGAACGCGAGTTGCCAAGCGAACTGCTCCGCGAGTTGCTCGACCTTCGGTTGACTCGGATCGCTCGGCTCGAGGAACGGATCGCACAAAAAACTGCCACCGTGCGACCAGGCACCAATCACCACCTCTTGATGGTTTGAAAACCCGGCCAGCCTCGAGAACGTTCCAGCCGTCGTGCCCGCATCCTGCCAACCGGCGATGACCAGCATCGGCACGTTGGAAGCCTCGATCTCTGCTTGGAACGCATACGGCATCACCGCGAGCGTGACATTACCAACCTGGTCATCCTTGAATGGCATCTCGCGCAGCAACGCCATCGAATCGACATTGCCCGTGTGCTCCAACACTGCCGCGTCACGCAAGGCCAGCCCGTCTGCACCATCGACCGGATTGACCCGAGGCATGGCGGTGGCCCGGAATTCCTCGAGCGTGATGCCCGAAGCCTGCGCGAGTTGTTCGGCCCAACCGGGAACCTCGTCCAGTGCGTTGGTCATTCCGAACCAAGTTTCACCGAACCAGGTGTTCAACACACCACCCGGCATCAGCAGGTCATCGTAAGAATCGAAATCGCTGTAAAGCGGCGCACTGGCGGTCAACGCCGGATGCGACAGGCGCAAGATCAACTCGGCGGTATCGCCACCGTAAGACACGCCATACGCACCAATCCGACCCGTGGACCACGGTTGCTCCGCAATCCAAGAAAGCACATCGCCGTAATCCGCAATCTCGTCGCTAGACAATTCACCGGTGCGCGTACCGAAACTTGCACCGGTGCCTCGAGCATCAACCATCACGAAGGCATAGCCGTTGTCGGTCCATCGTTTCGCCTCGAGCATCATTGTGTCCGATTCTGGATTGGTGCGTTGCGTTTCGTCCGAACGGTGATAGCGAGTCGTTTGAAACGCAGTCGGTACTCGTTTCCCCACCGAGAGCGCGGGCAGGTAGACATCAATGGCGATGCGGGTTCCATCTCGAGCGGTGACGTACAAAGATTGATTCATTGGTACTCCTTCAGTGAGTCGCTTTGGGATTCAGAACATCGGTGAGTGCATCGCCCATGAGATTCCAGGCGAGTCCCCACAAGAGAATCGTCAGGCCAGGAAAAAAACTGACGAACCAGTACGCGAGTGGCGCTCCAGGTGGTCCAATGATGTACGCCTGCGAAAAGTTGATCAGTTGACCCCAATCGGCAAATCCAATCGGAGCGCCCAAGCCGATGAAACTCAGGCCAGCCGCGATCAAAACCACCGATCCGAAATCGAGTGCGATTTGAACCGTCAATGTCGTCAAACTGTTCGGCAGCACATGACGCAAAATGATTCGGGCATCACTTGCGCCTAAAGCTCGAGCACCTTCGACATACTCGAGGGTGCGCACACG
>JAYURE010000273.1:0-5210 GCA_043756345.1 Deinococcales bacterium
CTCTTGGTGTTCGGAACCCTCGCCATCCTCTTCACCGGCTGCACCATCGGCATCCGAGGCGCAAGCGCCAGTGTCAAACCACTGCGTGGCAACAATTACGACATCATTGCCAAAGCCGCCACCATCACCAAATGCAACACCGTGATCCTCGGCAATGGCGAACCACCCAGCGTTTCGGTGATCGTCAAAGAACTGATCGAACAAAACAAAGGCGATGACGCCATCAACGTTGAATTTGAATACCGCGAGGAAGCGCTCGGTTACGTTCTGTCTTCCGTGACCTTCGGCATCATTCGGCAACCCTGCGCCAAAGTCAGTGCCGACATCATCAAATACCAATGAACCAACTCGCCCGGAGGCCCAGCATGAATCTTGCCCATCCCCCACGCTTGCGGCTGATGCTGTGCCTGCTCGCCACACCATTCCTGATGTCCGCCGCCTGCAACCAAGCCCCAGTCACATTGGCCAGCAGTTACAGCGTCAACATCAACAGCACCGGCCCAGGCACAATCACCTCGAGCCCCGCCGGAATCACCTGCGGTGAAAGCTGCTTGAGCACCTTCGCCAGCGGCGCAAGCATCACCCTGACGGCCACACCAGCCGCAAACTCGAGCTTCAGCGGTTGGGGCATCGACTGCGACGGAGTGAACAGCACCTGTGCCCTGACGATGAACGGCAACAAAAACGTCAAAGCCACCTTTGCCGCCAACACCGCCCCAGCCACCGCGTTCGCCCTGACCCCCATCTACCAGAACAACGCTTATTTCATCGCGCAAGGAGCGAATGCACTCTACGAAGCCAAAATCACCAACCGGGCCAACGGTTTCACCACCCAGGGTAACAAGTTCGACAGCCTGATCGCCACCGGCAACATCATCGGGTTGGACGCAGGCAAAGTGCAAATCGAGTACCGTGACGACCTCTCGAGCACCGACACGCTGGGCTTCGTGATGGGGGCCAGCCCAAGCGCACCGATAGGCGAGTACGAGATCACCTTGGAAGCCACCGCAGGCAGTGACAAGGCGAGCGTCAAAGCTCGAGTTCAGGTGACACCGTGTTCGTTTGGGTGTCAGTGAGGAAACCTATGAAAAATTGGATACTAATCGCTATGCTCTGTTTTGTTTTTGTTTCCTGTCAATCACTACCTGCTAACGTGACCAACGATCAGTCGAATGTGCCACATCCTGAATTTGATCCAAGTAAGGACAGTGCTGCTCCAGTTTTGAGCCCGTCGAGCGAACTTCAACCACTTGTACACAACGATGCTTACATCTATAAGTTACCTTGGATCAAAGGTGTGGGTTACTTCGTCACGCAAGGGGCATTCTCCAACTATAACTATTCACATGCTGGAATTTATGCATGGGATTTTGGTATGCCGAACGGCACCCCAGTGCTTGCGGCTAGACCAGGCAAGGTAATTGCTGTTGTAGATGGGAGAGACTGGGGTACTTCTTGTCCAAATGGCAACCTTGGCTCTTGTTACAACGGCAATTTTGTTGTGATCCAACATGATGACTCGTCGGTAGCGTATTACCTCCACCTCACAAAAGGAAGCTTGAGTGTGATTGAGGGCAGTACGATCACAGTTGGCACAAAAGTTGGACTTTCAGGAAGCACAGGGAATACCTGCGGAGACAATACGTGTACTTCCCCAGGCCCTCACCTGCATTTCCAGGTTAAATCAAACGGAATACAGAGCACAACATCCCCAGTGAAGTTTAAAGAAGTGATCGATAGCGGAAAATTAGACGGAATTGCGGTCTATGGTGCGACTTATATCTCCCAAAACTCACCTTGTAGTGCTAACTGCGATCCTCCTGTTAACCCAACGCTCACTAATGCAATGATCGGCAAAGCTCGAGCGAACACAGCTTTAAATTTCCACCTGATTGATCAGAAATTCAACTTGTACGGCACAGACTCAAGTGATCCCGATCAACAGTGGAATGTTTTCAAACCAGGTCAGTTTCCTGGCGGTGGCAACGCTGGTTGGATGTTTCAACGCAAAGACACAAACACTTGCCTGAACTCGTGGCGTCCAGGCATCTCAAACGGCGTCTTGCCGAATCCGTATGCGTGTGCTGCGAACGATGGGGACCAGCAGTGGGTTTTGAATGACAAGGGTGTTGTGAATGGTGTTCAGGAATGGCAAATGCAGTTGCAAGGCACTGGTTTTTGCCTGGATGCACCCACTTCAACACAGCTACAAAACTTGATCATGTACAACTGCAACGATGGGGTCGCTCAGCGCTGGGTGATTCCCGCAGCAGGGGTGGCAGTTGTACCGCCAGCCTGGTCAGTCACACCAACGCAGATGACGTTCACTGGCAGCGTGGGTTCAACGCCACCAGCACAGCGATTCACAATCAGCAACTCGGGTGGGGCTGGCACGTTCGGTTCTTGGAGTTCAGATGACTCTTGGCTTGGTGCAAATGGATTCGCAACCACAGTGGCCGCAGGGGGCAACACGGGCGGAAACGCAATCGTTACAGCTTGTACTGCGGTTGGAACGAGCACAGGACAATTGAAATTCTCGACGGGCACTTCAATTGCTGTGATCAGCATCACTCGAGTGTGCAATGCCGTCGTGGTCACACCCCCGCCCATCAGCGCACCACCTGCTGGATACACGTTCTGCGCAAATGAAGTTCAACGCTGTGCATTTTTTGGTGAAGCGGGTGTGGTATTCGGTGCTGGGAACAAGTTCACCGTGCCTCGAAACTTCATTAATGGCGTGGATTGCACCGTTGCCATCTTTGGTGATCCCATTCCTGGTGCTGGCAAAACCTGTCATGTTTTGCTCGTACCAGATGCAATCCCCGCCGGATTCTCTCGTTGTGCCAGTGAGAATCAACGTTGCGCGTTCACGGGTGTCGCTGATGTGGTGTACGGTCAAGGATCGAAAATCACTGCGCCCCGTAGTTTCACCAATGGCGTAGATTGCAACAACGCCACATTCGGTGATCCAATTCCAGGGCCAGTCAAAACCTGCTATTACAAGGCCAACAATCCCGGCGGTGTACCGTCTGGTCTGTCGGTCAACATGTCTTCTGGTGGCAGAATTCTGGTCAACTGGAGTGAACCGGTCGGTGCCATCAAGTACCGTTTCAAGGCGCAATTTGACAACGCTGCCGTTGAAATCTTTGGCGAACCGCTCAGCAAGGGCGGAACCACCTTGGGTGGTGTTGCGACCTGGGCCACCAGTCCAGAAGCGCCCGACAAGCAAAACAAACAGATTTGCTTTGCCATCAGTTCGGTCAATGCGGCTGGTCAGCAAAGTGCGTTCTCGGGTTTCGTGTGTACCGCATATCGGTATTTCACAGGTGGCATCACCATTCAGAGCGCTGGTGAAGCACCGATGCTGAAAATTGGCAAGTAAGGATTTCGGGGGGCTCGGGTTGAAGGGCTCGAGCCCCATTTCTTCAAATTAAAGCGTGGTTTCGTTTCACAATAGTCCGGAAACTTTTTGCGAACCAGAAATCTGTTACGCGAATATCGAAATACCCTGACGTGTACGAGAAACGTTGAAATCCAAGCTTATCTCGTGCTGCACGCGAATCGAATTAAAGTCATCTCGCCGAAAGCCCTGACCTTGCGTTAATTGTCGCCACCTCGAGAGAACGTCGTTTACGTCGTGAACACACCTACCGAAAATGTTCCGGACTATTGGTTTCACAAACCAGCCTGAACCAATTGCAATTTATGAGGAGTCGATCATGGTTACAGTCAAAGTCATCAGTCGCAAAACCAGCAAACCGATGGAGGGGGCTCTTGTTGCCGTGTACTACGGCAACATGATTGTTCGGAAAAGCACCAAGGGTCGCACAGATCAGCAAGGTGAAGTGCATCTGGATGTTGGTCCAGGTCGGTATGGTCTCACGGTGAATGCACCGCACTTTTCTGAAGATATCGAGTTGAAGGCTGGGCGCAACGTGGTTTACGTTTGATTTCGTGGCTGTTTGCGAGGTGATGCCATGCAACCCATGTATTTGAAACGTGCTCACAAGCGCTTCCTTTCGGGCACGCATTTCAAAACGCCCGCCGAGGCCGTGGAATCTGGTCAGCGCAGTTTGCAAGATTGGAGTCGGGTGCTGCTCGAGGAACGCGAGCGTGATTTGCAATTGTTGCTGAGCAAACGCTCAAATCGTGGTGTGGCCCAAGCGGGTCAGAATCCGGGGGTTTTGTGAACAAGGTTATCGCAATGGTTTTCTTTGCGTGTGTGGGATTGTTGGTGGCCTGCAACTCGAGCGTGCCAACGGCCTCAAATACCAAACTTTCTCGGGATGCGCTCGAGGCGATCAATGCGGCATTGAGACTGGATTCAGGTTTGCCTGCGGGGACTCGGGTTCTTGAGGTTCAGGTCACGCCGAATCGGACCACATTGAACTTCTCGAGTGAAGCGGCGAAAAGCCAGCAGGTGCGTTTACAGTCGTTAGACACGGCACTCACCGCATTGCTGCCGGTGCTTGATGGACAGGTGCAACAACTCGAGGTGCAAGCCTTATACGCGGGGCGCGTGGTGTCAGCGGCCATCCGTTCAGGGTTGCAACCTCAAGCGTTTGATTGCGCGGGCACAACGCGATACGAGGCGGGTACGGTGCGCACGAAACCCTCGAGCATCACGGGTGCAAAAATCATGCTCAATCCGGGTCACGGGTTTTACCTGCGTTCAGACGGGTCTTCTGGTTGGCAGCGGCCTCTGCCGAACCTGAACTCAAACCCGCCCGTGTACGTGCTCGAGGACACTTCAAACCTTGAACTTGCCATTCGCGCCGCTCAGGGATTGGTGGGTACGGGCAGCGTGATTGAGTCCGTGCGCAACCTGGACAAAAATGCGGGTACGGGTGTGACTGGACGGGCCAGATGGGAAGAGGCTGCGATTCATCACTTGGCCGCCCGTGGCTATCCGCCCGGTGTGTGGGGCTCAGAGGGCAATGCCGTCTTGGGTGATTGCGCGATTGGCAAGGACATTCGGGCTCGAGCTTGGGCAGCAAATTATTGGGGGGCGGATGCACTGGTGGGAATTCACAGTAACGCCAACAACGACCCGAATGCCCGTGGAACGCGAATTTACTTTCCGAACACTCCTTTTTTGTCCGACACACCAGGCAGCACGCCAAGTTACGCTCGAGAGTTGGCACGCTTGCTGGGCAATGGTCTGCGCGACTCCATCCGTTCAAGAATGCCGGGACTCAACTGGCCGGAAC
>JAYURE010000274.1:0-5208 GCA_043756345.1 Deinococcales bacterium
CTCGTACCTGGTGATGGCGTTGATGTGGCCGATGATTGGCGGATCTGGCATCGGCTTTCTGATTTATGCCGGAGCTTACGCTGGAGCGCAACACAAACCGCAAGGCTAATGACCACGGTCAACACGGCGGGCCACGGGCTGCGTTGCGCTCCAGCGTAAGCTCCGGCATAAATCAGAAAGCCGATGCCAGATCCGCCAATCATCGGCCACATCAACGCCATCACCAGGTACGAGACGAGCATTCCGATCAGGCTCGGTACTCGAAATTGTGGCGGACGTTGCGGGTCCTTCACCCACGGCTCGAGCCAGAACGCCCAGACGAAGACGCCGACAAATCCCAGCAACAACACAAAGCCGTACACATACGCAAACCAAGCTCGAGGTTCCTCGAACAACCCATTGATTGGGAAGAACAAGAACACCAACCAGATCAATTGAAACCAGCGTCCCCAACCTGCACGTCGCATGAATCACCTCGAGAGAAGTTCGGATATGGCTCGAGTTTACGTCTTGGTTCAATCAAGTTTTGAGCCGATTATGTTTTGGGAATGTGCGGATGCTCGAGGGTTTGCGTTCCGGCAAGCATTCCACCATTCATCGTCACCCATTGATCGACTTGCGACCAGATTTGTCCAGGCAATGCACGGCTGGCGAGCAGTTTACTCAGCGGCCAGAGCAGCCCGAACAACGCCCAAGGCGTAACCAGAATCCCGATCAAGGTCAATGCCGCCGCCGAGGTTGCGCTCGAGATGTCCATCCATTGTTGTTCGCCCATCGTCACGGTGATGCCGTCGCTGTCGGGCACAATGCCGAGCGTGACGGCGAAGCGTTCTTTGATTGGTTCCTCACCGAGCGCAACTTGAACGACCGTGTTTCCATTTTGGGTGAAGAACTGCGCTTGCAAATCTTTTTGTGGATCGAAAAATTTAACGAGGGCTTCGGCGAGTCCTTCTGCGGTCAGTGCTCCGGTGTATCGGCGTTGTTGCATGGTGGTTCTCCTGTGATTCGAGAGGTTGCGAATTCGTGCTGAGCCTCGGTTGAGAGAGCGGTTGGTCTCGAGCCTACCGGTAATTTGTTCCCTCGTCTCGTTTGTACGCCCAGACCGCCAAGGCCAGAAACGCGACGGTGTACCCAGCCAGCCAGAGCAAATTCTCGAGATCGCTCAAGCGTTGACCGGCCCCAATCGCTCGGCGCACGAATTCTCCGGCGTGATAGGCGGGCAGGTACGGCGCGATGTCTTGCACCACTTTCGGCAGTCCATCGAGCGGGATGAACAAGCCCGATCCGAAGGCCATTGGAAAGAAAATCAGGTTGATGATTGGGCTGGCACTCTGCGGGCCTTTCGCCAAGTAACCAATTGCCACCGCGAGCGCCGCGAATGGCAACATCACGATCAGCGTGCGAGCCACAATCTCGAGCCAAGTTGTCAATGGCAGTTGAATTCCGGCACTCAACGCGCCAATCCCCAGCAGCAACGTCAACGCGATCAACCCGAGCAGCAGCACGCCGATCATCTTGGCGCTGAACAACACCCAAACCCGAAATGGTGTGGTGCGCAAGAACCTGTACCAGCCGCTCGAGCGTTCGACTGCAATAAAAATGCCCAAATTGAACAACACGGTTTGAATGATCGAGTACGTGGCGAATGACGCGAGGATGTACGCGCCGATGTTGAAGCCGGAATCGCTTTTCGCTTGTGCGTTTGGCAAGCCGAAGAAAAACCAGAACATCACTGGGAACAACAGTGTCGGCACGAGTGAAGCGGGGTTGCGCAGCATGGCGAAGAGTTCGACCCGGATACTGGCGGCGAGCGAGGCGAGTGCGTTGGACCTCGAGTTGGTTGATTTGATTGCGCTGGTCATGATCGTCTCCTTTACGTTTGATTCGAGGGTTGTTTATGCCAAAATCTCGGTTGCCGAGTTTTGGCTTTGGGAATGCGTGATTTGCACGAACGCTTCCTCGAGTCCGCCGCCCCGCACCTCGAGATCGGACATGGGCACATTGCGGTTGAAGAGTTCACGCAAGACGTGTTCGGGTTCGAGCGTGTACAACTCCACCGTTTCGGCATTGATGCTCGAGCGTGTGATTGGCAGTTTCTCAATCATGGCGGCCTCGAGCATGACGGCCTCGAGCGTGCTGGCCTGGAAACCTGGGCTTTTGAAACGCACGACTTTGCCACCAACTCGAGCCTTGATCGCGGCGGGCGTGCCTTGTGCGACGATCTCGCCCTGATTGATGACCACGATCCGTTCGGCAATTGCGTCGGCCTCTTCGAGATAGTGCGTGGTCAGGATGATGGTTTTGCCGGATCGCGTGAACGTGCCGACCTGTTCCCAGAAGCCGCGTCGTGCCTCAACATCCAAGGCTGCCGTCGGTTCGTCCAGAAAAAGAACATCCGGGTTGCCGATCACCGCGAGCGCGAACGCCAAGCGCTTTTTCTGACCGCCAGACAAATTCGATGCGGGTCGGTTCGCCAATTCGGTCAAGTCCGCCATCTCGAGCGCCTTGGCAACCGTCAATGGATTCGAGTACGCCCGAGCAATGAAGTCCACGACCTCACGTACTTTGAGTGTGCTTGGCACGTCGGATTCTTGCAGCATCGCGCCGATGCGGGAACGGTTCTGTGGATCTCGAGGATCGCGTCCAAAGATCGTGGCGCTTCCAGAATCGGGTGCTCGCAAGCCCATCATCAAACTGATCGCGGTGGTCTTCCCTGCCCCGTTCGGTCCGAGAAACGCGATCACCTCACCGGGTTCAACTTTGAACGAAACTTGCTTGAGCGCCTGAACCTTGCCGAAACTTTTGCTGGCGTGCTCGAGTTGCACTGCCGGTTGCGCTGAATTGTGGTTTGAGAGACTCATGTCGTACCTCCGAGACAGATGCTGCGCTCGAAAGTGTTTTTTGGTCAGTGCTGCCTGTCAGGTGCTCGAGGTGACAAGTGTCATACGGCAATCACGAATTGGAAGTCTCGAGCATACGAACTCGAGATCGACACTGAGGAAACGATGCCTCAGACGAGGCTTTTTTCGCTCCAGCACAGGCGGTTTCGTCCCTGATGTTTGGCCTGGTACAACCTGGCATCGGCAACATGCAATTGCTTTTCGTGATTCTCAACCTGGCGATCATCGGCCAAACCAATACTAATCGTCACCCGTAATTCGGGATGAAACACGGACCAGTTGTACTCTTCGACGGCTTGCCGCAGGCGTTCGCAACTGATCAATGCTTGAGTCTCAGTGGTGGCGGGCATGGCGATCACGAATTCCTCGCCGCCGTAACGGGCCACGGTGTCCCGGCTTCGGCTCGAGTTTTGCAAAATCATGGCAAGCTGCGCCAAGACTTGATCACCCATCATGTGCGAGTAGCGGTCATTGATTTGTTTGAAATGATCCACATCAATCATCGCCACGCACAACGGCAGGCGGTTCTGACGGCAATGAGCAAATTCTGTTGCCAGGCTGGTCTCGAGGTAACGACGGTTGAACAAGCCGGTTAGGACATCCTCTTGTGCCTGCCGTTCGAGTTCGGCTGATTTTTCGTGCAGTTCGCGGAGCAGTTCGGATTTTTGTTTGTCCACTTCGGTGAATGACGAGACTGCTCGGGCCAGTTCGATGTTGCGCAGGCGAAAAATTTCTGATTCGGCCCGGGCGCGTTCGGCCTCACGTTGCGCAGAGGTCGCCCTGACTTTGCGTTCGGCCTCTTCGGAACTCAGTTCACGCTCGAGAACGTGATGGCGCTCAAAATGCGTCAGGGCTTTGTCCAGATCGCCCATTGATCTGTGAACCACGGCCAATTGCCGGTGAAGCTGATGGGCCAAGCCTTTGGAACCGGTGGTCTCGGCCAGTTGCAAAGCAAGCCCGAACAGTCTGGCCGACTCCTCGAGCGACCCGAGGTTGAAGTGTGCCATGCCGAGGGAAAATAGGCCTTGTATTTCCCCTTCTGGCCCACCAAAAATTCGCAGCAACGCCAGTGATTGCTCACTGGCATTGAGGGCTTCCTGATGGCGACCAAGCGGACCGTAAACCTCTGCGAGGTTGGCCAGGGCACGTCCTTCGGCGAGCGCATCATCAACGGTTCGAGCCAACGGCAAGACTTGATTGAGAACTTGGGCCGCCTGTTCAAACTGCTCGAGTTTGGTCAGGGCAATGCCGAGGTTGTTGAGCGCCGCACTTTCGCGTTTCTGATCAGACAATTCTCGGCTGAGCTTGACGCTCTCTTGATGGAATTCGACGGCCTGTTCGTTGTGTCCCAAATAATGGTGCAACAGTCCCAGGTTCGTCAAGGCCGAGGCGATGCCTTCACGGTCTGCCGCCACACGGCTGAGGTCCAAGGTGGCCTGTACGTACTCAATGCCGGTGGCGTAATCGCCCAAAGAACTGTAAACCGCCCCCAAGTAGTTCGAGCAGTCGCGCAGCAAGGCATGATCCTCGAGTTCTCGGCCAATCTCGAGCCCTTCACTGAGGGCATCAATCGCCTGTTCGTACTCGGCGGCGACAAAGTGTCCAAACCCGAGGTTGCGGCGACCAAGCCCGATGCCGCGCCGGTACGCCATCGTGACCGCCCGTGAAAGCGCCTCTCGAGACAGGTCGATACAGCCTTGTGGGTCGCTGTTGCGCTGCATCCACGCCTGATCCAAGGTCTGATCAAGTTCTTGGATTGAATGGTCGATCAAGACCGTGGTCGGTTTGAGCCTCTGGATTTCCGATGCAGGTTCGGATTCAGGTGCGGGCACACTGAAAGCTTGGTCCTCGGCGAACACGACACGAATTGCCTGAATGATTTGCGGGTCAAACATCTTGCCGCTTTGCACCTCGAGTTCGATCAGTGCTTCCTGTTTGGTCCAGGCACGTTTGTAGGGCCGCTCTGAGATCAGGGCATCGTAGACATCGGCCACGGCAACAATCCGGCCTGGCAAGGGAATGGCTTCCCCGGCCAGACCGTTAGGATAGCCGCCACCATCCCAGCGTTCGTGATGGGTCAAGGCAATCTGTTCGGCCAGACGCAAAATCGGTGATCGACCACCGGAAAGAATTTGCGCCCCGATGACCGTATGGTTTTTGATGTGCTCGAATTCGTCAGGCGTCAGTTTGTCGGGTTTGAGCAAGATCAGATCAGAGACACCAATCTTGCCGACATCGTGAAGGCGTGCCGCAATCCGTAACGCTTGAACTTGCGCTTCGGGCAGCCCGAGCGCCTCGGCCAGCAACG
>JAYURE010000275.1:0-15707 GCA_043756345.1 Deinococcales bacterium
TTTAAACTCGAGGTCCGACGCCAAGTGAATGGCCGGGCGGAATTCTCGTTTCGCAACAACATCGTTTACAGCTTCGTCCCGGATGCCGTGGACGGTGGCGAAGTCACCAAGGCACTGCCCGCCGGAACCGTCTCGGTTGCCGGAGTCAGCGAATGGTTCCAAGGTGATCGCAAAACACGTTCGTTCGTGGTCAACAGTCCAACCACCTTGACCTACGATCCAACCTGCGCCAAACAACAGGGACAAGGCATCATTGGTGGCAGCGAAACCCTAAACCAGGATGGCAAAATCGTTCTGATCAATTACGGCACGTGCGGGGTTGCACCAACCGTGCAATTCAACCAGTAGACGACCGGCAATAGACCAACTCAACAACGCAGGCCTCGAGCCCAATCGCTCGAGGCTTTTTTCATAGCGATAAAAACACCGTTGACCGAGACTGAACCTGGATTGAAATGGCAGATCACAACGAATCCAGACAGCCCTAACGCTCAGGGAACGCTCGAGAGGGTTTTTGGGAACGCAACGGGAACCCCCAGTTCGCTAACCTTCATTCATTGGTGAGGCAGCAAGCCCATCAGACAACCAAGCCCCAGTTGGAAGACGCAACCATCCGGGCAAAGGAAATCAAATGACCAAGCCAATCCTGATCACCTCGGCACTCGCACTCGCCTTCGCTCTTGCAAGCTGTGGCAACACACCGAACCTCAAAACCAACACTCCATTGACCGGCCAAAGCCTGGCCGCCTCGACCGCCGCCGCCGTCAGCGACGAGGCCGCCAGTGCCGCCTCGAGCCTGACCGCCAGCAACGCCATGAGCGACCTGAGCTTCGATAGCGTTTCGCTCGCTTCAAGTGGTGCCGGAGTCGGCATTCAAAGCGACGGCAACCGTGGAAGCGACCGCAAAGCCGGCTTCAAACCCGGCAAACCCAACGAGAAGTGCGTGACCATCACACCATCACCGGTCGTGGACACGGATGGCGATAAAGTCCCGGACAGCGCCACCATGACCTTCGATTGCAGCCGCGACAGCACCGGTTATAGCTTCTCGCGCATCGGCACGATTCAGATCAGCGATCCCTCGAGCATTGCCGGGGAGGGCGGTTTTGATTCGGTCATCAATTTGACCGAGAAACGCAGCAACAAACTGACCGGAAAAGTGGTCAGTGAAACCCGCACTGGCGAACGCCACCCGCGCCGCAACGGTGACAAGATCACGCAAAAGCATGACATCACCATCGCCCGCAGCGTGACCGACGAACCGGATGCCAGCATTCACAACGTCTGGAACCTCGAGTTCACGGCAGCAACAGCAGGCAGCATCGTCAAGGGATCGCTCTTGCCAGCCGGAACACTATCGATTGATGGCACGCACACAACGGTCCGCGACGGCGTGACCCGCACGCACACGGTCCAAACCCCAACCGTCTTGACCTACGATCCAACCTGCTCTGCCGACATTAAGTATGTGGCTGGCGTACTGAAAGTCACGGCGACCGGCGCAGAGAAAGATGGCAGCCTCGAGATCGCTTACGGCGCATGCGGCTCCGATCCGGTCATCACCAAAAACGGCGAGGCCGTCAAGGTCAAACTGCCGATGCCATCGAAATAAGCCCAGATCGACTTGAGGGGTCATCTTCTCGCGCATCTATCCTCGCCCCGTTCTCCAATTGTCCTCACCCCCTCGAGACGCCATGCTCGAGGGGGCTTTTCATTTGAGCGCCCGCCATTCTTCGGCCAGCATCGCGTAAAGGGCATTATCGGTGTACTCACCGTGAAGCAACCACGATTGGCGTTCGATGCCCTCGAGTTTGAATCCCAGGCGTTTGGCAACGGCTCGAGAGGCTTGATTGCGCACGTCGGTGTGCAAAACCAAACGGTTGATTTTCAGTTCTTCAAACACAAACTCGAGCATCGCTTTGATCGCTTTGCTCATCAGGCCGCGCCCGGTCACATTCGCACCGAGCCAGTAACCGATCTCAGTCGAATTGACCATGCGATCCAGCGGGAAGAACAGCAGGCCACCGACCATTTGACCCTCGAGCCAAATCCCGACCCAGGGCAAGGCATCTTCTGCATAACGCGCAATGCCGCGTTTGATGAAACGTTCGGCATCCTCGAGTGTTTTGATCGATTCACCCCAACCGAGGTACACGCCGAGATGATCGCTATTCGCTTCGATGAAATCCAGAAACGTTTGCGCGTGACGCAACTCGAGCATTCGCAATTCCGCGCCATCACCAAGGTCGTATTTGAACATACCCAATCTGAACATGACCGGCGAGAACATGTGCGGCAACCTCAAGACAATGCGCAATTTGGCTCAGGCTCGAATCAGGAAGAACGGGCCGAATAGAACAACCTGGCGTGCTCGGCGAAAGCGTAATTGTCAGTCATGCCCGCAAGGTAATCGCAGACGGCACGCTCAAGTCCAACCTGCTCGAAACGGGCCTGCACAGACTCAGGCAAATTCTTTGGTTGCTCGAGAAACCGTGTGAACAACGCCTCGAGAATCCGTTCGACGTTTTGGCGTTGCACCATCACTTGAGGATGCCGGTACAGGTGCTCGAACAAAAACGCTTTCAACTCGCGGCGTTCCTCGTTCAAGTTTTCGCTTTGCATCACCAGCGGTTCATCTGCATTTCGCACATCCTCGAGTGAACGAATCTTCAGACGCTCAAGTTGCGCGGCGGTCGTCAAAATCACATCGTTAATGATCTCTCCGAGCATCTCACGGATCAACACGCGGCGCTCGAATTCGCTGACCTGACGCGGATTCAAACCGAGTTGCGCCGTCAAACGCTGCCACAAGCGAACGTGCTCGAGGTCGCTGGCCTGCACCAAACCCGAACGGATGCCATCATCCAAATCGTGGGCGCTATAGGCAATCGAATCGGCGGTGTCGGCGATGCTCGCCTCGAGCGAGGGACGCCAATCGGGTTCAAACAGCGCGACTTCCGGTGGCCCAGCATCTCTAGGATCGGTTTCACGTTCATGTTTGACCAGCCCTTCCAGAGTTTCCCAGGAAAGATTGAGTCCGTCAAAACCTGCATACCGTTTCTCCAGCAGTGTCACGACCCGGTACGTCTGGCGGTTGTGCTCGAAACCTGAGTCCGTCCTGTCCCGCATCAGGCGCTCGAGGACATCCTCGCCGGTATGACCAAACGGTGAATGCCCGAGGTCATGCGCGAGCGAAATCGTCTCGGTCAAATCCTCGTTCACACCCAAAGCGCGGGCGATGTTGCGGGCCACCTGAACCACCTCGAGCGTGTGCGTCAACCGATTGCGGTAATGGTCACCCGTGGAGGACAAAAACACTTGCGTCTTGCCCTCGAGCCGTCGGAAGGCCGTCGTATGCAACACCCGGTCACGGTCACGCCCAAACGCCGTGCGAGTCGCGCTTTCCGCTTCGGGATGCAAGCGACCCCTCGAATCCCCCGCACGAACCGCGAAAGACGCAAGAACCTGCCGCTCGAAGGCTTCGAGTTCACGGCGGTTGCGAATCATGACCCGAGTTTAACTCGAGCATCACAAAATTCTGGGCCTTGCCCGAGTCGGCAAAACATGCTACCCTCGGACCTAATCGAGCCAATTTATGGCGCTCGCGGGTATGATGTAATGGTAGCATCCCAGCCTTCCAAGCTGATCGTATCGGTTCGAGTCCGATTACCCGCTCCAATCCGAAGCCTCGCCTGAATAATCACTGGCGAGGCTTCTTGCATTTTCATGCACCCCCTGCATAGGTTGTACAAACGTTGCTAAGCCTGAAACGGTGCGCGTTAAACTGAACCATGGTTTCACTCGAGGGCCGCATCCTTTCACCCGCCGGTTGGATCGAGGGCGTGATTCGTTTCGAGCATTCGATCCTCGAGATCACACCCGCCAGCATCCCGGCGAGTTCACCGTGGATCGTGCCGGGTTTTATCGACGTTCACGTTCATGGTGGCGCGGGCGCAGACACAATGGACGGTGAGGATGAGGTACTTGAGTTGGCGCGTTTTCACGCCACGCACGGCACGACGGCCTTGCTGCCAACGACGATCACGAACCCGTGGTTGAACGTGCTCGAGGGTTTGCGCTACGTGCGTCGGGCCATGAAAATGCAAGCTGAGGACGGTCTGGCGGGCGCTCGAGTGTTGGGTGCGCATCTCGAGGGGCCGTTCATCAGTCCGAAACGACTTGGGGCGCAACCGCCATTCACGCTCGAGCCGACACCGGAACGTTTGGCGGAAGCACTCGAGTTTGGGGTGATTCGCGTGGTCACACTCGCGCCGGAAATTGGTCGTGGGCTCGAGGCGGCACATGCTTTTGCGGCGGCAGGCATTCGAGTCAGCATTGGTCACACGGCAGCAACGACCGAACAGGCAGAACTCTTGCTCGAGGTTGTGAGACGCTCAAACGGTGTTGCCAGCGGAACGCATTTGTTCAATGCGATGGGCGGACTCGAGGGACGCAATCCCGGAATCGTTGGCGCATTGCTGGGAAATCCTCGAGCCTGGGCGGAGGTGATCTTGGATGGGCATCACGTTCACAACTCGAGTTTTCGCACGGCGTATCACGCCAAACCAGAACGCCTGATGTTGATCACCGATGCGATCCGTGCCGCCGGAATGCCCGACGGTGAATACGACCTTGGCGGCCAAACGGTTTTTGTCCGCGACGGAACGGCAACACTCGAGGGAGGTTCGCTCGCCGGAAGCCTCCTGACGATGGATCAGGCGGTACGCAACGCGGTCAAAGCTGGATTATCGCTCGAGGTGGCCGTCAAACTCGCCAGCGCTCACCCGGCCAAGTACTTGGGCCTACGGACAAAAGGTTCACTCACGGTTGGGCACGACGCCGACATCGTGGTGTTGGACGAGCACTTGAACGTCTCGAGCGTGCACGTTGAAGGGCGACAGGTCGCCTAACCCGTCGCCCCAAATTGACTCGAGTTTTAGTTTTTCAACGCAAGGTGCTTGTTGATCTGATCGCGGTACTTGCGGCCCGACATATCGGCCCCAACGGTGATTTCGACCGGCTGACCATCTTTGAAGAGGATCATCGTCGGGATGCTCATCACGCGGAATTTCATGGCGGCCTGCTGGTTGTCATCAACGTTCAGTTTGGCAACCTTGATTTGACCTTCGTACTCGCCCGCGATGGCTTCGACAATTGGCGCAACAGCACGGCATGGACCGCACCATGGAGCCCAAAAATCGACCAGTGTCAGGCCGCTCGAGATTTCGGTTTCAAAAGTTGCATCGGAAAGTTCAACGTATTTACCCATGTTGGTGTGCCTCCTCAAATTCTCCCAAGCCCAGTGCTCCGGCTCAGTGTTCCAGACCAGTGTGACAGATCAGGATTTCTGACGACATTCTACGCCCTCGAGCACCCCAGTCCGGTCTGCTGCATGACAGAGCGTGAAGATTTCACCTTTGGCCTGATGGGTGCAGCCTCAGATTGGGACTGGACCGAGAAGTGGAAAGTGCAAAGTTAAAAGTGAAAAGAAAAAGCTCGAGCCTCAAGCACTTTTCACCTTCGACTTTTCACCGGTTTTTGCTCAAAAAGCAGCTTTTCCCCTTTCACGAATGCACCCCTGCCTGACAATCCTCGACTCGAGCCTGTAAACTGAGCGCATGATCTACTTGAAAGTTCTGCTCGGCATTCTGATCAGCGTGCCGTTGTGCGTGATCCTGCCTTACCTGGCGGTTCAACAACCGTTGTGGTTTCTGGCCGTGCTGATCGTCTTTGGCGTGCTGTTCACCCTCAGCTTTCGGGATCGGAAACGCGCATGAGTTACGGCGAGGTCGGTCACGGTGAGGTTCAACTCTCGAGCGAACAGATTGCGGCGCGAATTCGTGAACTTGGAACTCAAATTACAGAGGATTACGCGGGCCGAGAACCCCACTTGATCTGCGTTCTGAACGGCGCGTTTCTATTCATGGCAGATTTGGTTCGCAACATCGAATTGCCATTGACCGTCGATTTCCTGGCCGTCTCGAGTTACGGCACGGAGACCAAAACATCCGGCGAGGTTCGGCTGACCAAAGATTTAAGCCTGCCATTGCATGGGCACGATGTGATCCTGGTCGAAGACATCGTGGACACCGGCCTGACCATGAATTACCTGCTCTCCTATCTCGAGGGTCGCAATCCGAAAAGCCTGACGGTCGCGGCATTGTTATCAAAACCCTCGAGACGCCGCGTGGAAGTCCCCGTCGGTTACATAGGATTCGAGATTCCTGACGCTTACGTCTACGGATACGGCCTGGATCGGGCGCATTACGACCGCAACATACCGTTCATCTCGAGCGTCAAAACAAGCTGATCCCGTCCAAGAAATCCTCGAGCCTGCCGAGCGTTGCTATTGCGCGGTCAATCCTCCGTCGACCACCAAGGCGTGACCGGTGATGTACTCGGCATCCTTTGAGGCCAGGAAAATGACCGAACCGGCGATGTCCTCAGCGACGGCCTGACGACCCATCGGCACCCAGATTTTGACCATCTCGGCGATGGATTCGGCCTGCATTCCAGCCTCTATGAAAATCGGATCATTAAAGCCGGTATCGACCCAGCCCGGACAGACGCAATTGACGCGAATGGCATCCTTGGCGTAATCGACCGCCAGTTGCCGCGTGAAATTGATCACCGCACCCTTGCTGGCGTTGTAGGCCGCCAAGTTCGCCTCGCCAATCATGCCAGAAATCGAGGCGGTATTGACGATGATCCCGCCACCCTGAGCCTGCATGTGCGGAATCACGGCGCGACACATCAGCAAAATCGACCGAACGTTGACCAGAAAAGTCTGGTCCCAATCCTCGAGCCGTTGCGTCAAGGCGGTGCCGGGAATCAACACGCCCGCGTTGTTATGCAAGACATCGATCCGACCGTGACGTTCGATCACGGTTTGCACAAGTTGCGTCACCGAATCTGGACTCGAGACATCGCAATGCAGGGCGCTCGCCTTCAGACCCGCAGCCTCGAGTTCGGCGGCGGTTTTGCTGACCCCATCAAGGTTTCGATCCACGATCAAAACGTGATCGCCAAGCTGAGCAAAACGGGTTGCGCAGGCCCGACCGATTCCTTGGGCCGCACCGGTAACGATGACGATTCGATTTGAATTCATGGTGGCGGAATCATAGCGCCAAACAGACAGGTTTGGCTCGAGCCACGATTCAGGTTTTAGGGTTTACGCACATGCGACTCAAGTTCAAAAGAATTGCTTATGTAGGGTGGGCTGCGCCCCCCGGTTTTGCGCAAAAGGTGGGCACAGCCCACCCTACAGGTCCGTTTTGAGAATTTTTGGTCAAGGAAACTCAACGAACACCAAACATCGAATCCATTTCACAGAATCTTTTACACTCGCCAGGTCATGTGCGTATGATAGGATTCAGACTTCTCATACGAAAAAACCGGCACGCATTTGTCAGCGTGCCGGTTTCAGTTTCAGCTTGGAATAATCAGATCAGTACTTCTTGCGGGCGCGGAAACCACGGGATTCGCCGGGACGTGAATCGCCACCGCGAGCTTCACCGGTACGGCTCGAGGAGAATCCACCACGGGAATCGCTCGGACGGGCCGAGGAGAATCCGCCGCGTGCAGCACCACTGGCTGGTGTTGCACTGCTGCTGCCACTCGAGGAGTTCGAGGAGTTCGAGGTGCTGGCGTTGCTCGAGTTGCTTGATGGGCGATAGTTCTCGCGGTTGCCTTGGAAGCGGTTGTTGCCACCACTGCTGCGCGGACGGGTGTCATTGTACTTGCTGTCACGGGCTGGCAATTCGATCAATTCTGGCAGGACGGTCGCCAGTTCGATCTTGATGTCGTCCATCGCCTCGAGTGCAACGAGGGCTGGCGCTGCGTGCGTGGGCACGTCGGCGGCAACGCCACCGTTGAAGAGTTTGATCTTGCCGAGCGATTTGCTGGACAAACCGCTGGCCTGCGCGAGAACCGCGACGGCACGAGGAATGTTCAGGCGGGCGGCACGCAACAACAACGTCGTCATGCCCTCCTCGCCGGTGATCAAGCTCGCTGGCTTCGGCGCGGTGTGCACTCCAGCAATCCAGGCGAGGGCTCGAGCCAAGGCTTCCTCGGCTCCGTAGGCTTCGACGAGCGCGGTGGCCTCTTCCATGAACGGTTCGGTCACTTCGGCAGGAACGCTGCGCACGTCCTTGGCGGCGTTGCGCGAGGCGGCCATGCCGACATCGCTGGCCTTCGGCGCATCACGGCGCTCGAAAAACACGCCCGTTTCATGCTCGAGGGTGCGCAATGAACGCTGCTCACGGTCGGTGTAGAGAACGACGGCGACGCCGCTCTTTCCGGCGCGACCGGTACGGCCCGAACGGTGAATGTAGGCTTCGCTGTCGTTCGGGAAGTGATGCTGCACAACCAACTCGACATCGGGAACGTCCAAACCACGGGCGGCAACATCGGTGGCGACCAGCACGCGGGTGCGTCCGGCACGGAAACCCTCGAGTGCGCGTTCGCGTTGGCTTTGCGCCAAATCGCCGTGAATCGCTTCGGCTTCCAAACCGCGATGAATCAACTCGAGTGCGAGTTCATCGCAATCGCGTTTGGTGCGGGTGAAGATGATGGCGCGTTCCGGGCCTTGTACCGTCAACAGGTCCGCGAGCACTTTGGTCCGGGCGGCGGCACTGACCTTGATCGCCATGTGCGTGGTCGTCGATTGCGTGGCGTTCTCATCGCCGACCAGATCGACCTTGATTGGGCTGCGCAGGTAGCCTCGGGCCAACTTGTCCACCCAACGCGGAATCGTCGCCGAGAACAACATGGTCTGACGGTCCTTCGGGGCGAACTCGAGGATCTTCTCGACGGCCTCCTGGAAGCCCATCGAAAGCATCTCGTCGGCCTCGTCGAGAACCGCGATTTGCAATTCGTCGAATCCGAGCGAACCGCGACCCAAGTGATCGATCACGCGGCCCGGCGTGCCAACAACGATGTCCACACCGCGTTGCAAGTCACGTTCCTGCGGCGTGTAGCTGGTGCCACCATAAATCGTGGTCGTCGAAAGGTGCGCGGCGCTGGACTCGAGTTCTCGCGCAATCTGCTTGGCAAGTTCACGGGTGGGGGTGAGGATCAAGGCGCGAGGCTTGCGGCCACGCTCACGGGAAACTTCTAAACGGGTGGCGATTGGCAAACCGAACGCGAGCGTCTTGCCGGTGCCGGTGCGGGCGCGACCCAAGATGTCCTTACCCTCAAGCGAGTGAGGCAAGGTTTGTTCTTGAATCGGCGTGGGTGTCGTGATGCCTCGAGCGTCCAAGCTCAAGAGCACGCTCGGCGGGAGCGCGAAGTCTGAAAACTGCATGTGGTACATCCTTTCCGGGCGTTTCGTCAACCCAGAAAAGACCATCTTCCCTCGAGCCTATGACGATGAAAACCCGACCGTCGTTTTGACGGTGTGCTGCGTCGGGGCAGCCAACGAAAGAGTGTACACGAGGTTTTAGGAAAATGCTAGACCCCGGAAAAACCAGTTGAAAGTGCAAAGTAAAAAGTGGAAAGTCACGGCAAAAACCAAGAACGATTTCTCGAGCATCATTTTGGCGTAAACGGTATCTTGAAACACATGCAAAACCTTTGGAATGACGCGGATGCCAACCACTGCAAAACCGATCTCGAGCTTCGGGTCTACACGTCTCGGCTGCTCGGGCAAGACTCGAATTTGGTGCTTCACGGTGGCGGGAACACGAGCGTCAAGATTCTCGAGCAAGATTTGTTTGGTGAAGACCTCGAGTTGCTGTACGTCAAAGGCAGCGGTTGGGATTTGGGCACGATTCAGGCGGCAGGATTCGCGCCGGTTCGGATGGATGAATTGCTGAAACTTGCGAGACTCGAAAAATTATCTGACACGCAGATGGCTCGAGCCTTGCGCGTGGCGACGGTTGATCCGAATGCCCCAGCCCCGAGCGTCGAGGCGATTCTTCACGCGATCTTGCCATTCAAATTCGTTGATCACACGCACACGGATGCGCTCGTGACGGTCATGAACACGCCATCCGGGTTGACTCGAGTCCAGGAAATTTACGGCGATGAGGTCGTGGTGATTCCTTACGTGATGCCGGGATTTGATCTGGCGAAACGTTGTGCCAAGGATTTCCCGAAATTGGTCACGGCCAAAACCCGAGGCATGGTCTTGATGAATCACGGCCTGTTCACGTTTTCGGATTCGGCGCAGGAAAGTTACGAGAACATGATCGAACTCGTGACCCGAAGCGAGAAATACCTCGAGAAGAAACGGGTCTGGAAAATTCGGGCAACGAAACCCGTCAAAGTTGCAGCAACGATTCGACTCGAGCTTGCAGCGTTACGCAACGAAATCTCGAGTTTGATTGGACAGCCGGTGATCTTGCGCAGCAACCAGGAAGCGGATTGTCTCGCGTTCGCTCAGCGTGAGGATGTTTCTAAAATTGCAACTCGAGGACCGGCGACACCAGACCATGTGATTCGCACGAAACGCATTCCGATGATCGGGCGTGACTTGAAAAAGTACTCGAGCACCTACCAAAAGGATTTCAAGAAATTCGCCAAGAAATCTGGCCGCAATTTGACCATGCTCGACTCGGCACCACGCATCATCCTCGATCCAAAACTGGGGTTGATCAGCGTTGGCAAATCCTCGAGCGATGCCGCGATTGGCGAGGACATTTATCGCCACACGATTGAGATCATTTCACGGGCAGAACAACTCGAGTCTTGGCAGGCCCTGCCAATCAACGCCATTCTTGAGATGGAATACTGGGATCTCGAGCAGGCAAAACTGAAAAAATCTGGCTCGAGCCCCGCGTTCGCTGGTGAGATTGCGCTCGTGAGCGGCGCGGCTTCCGGCATCGGCAAAGCCTGCGTTGAAGCCATGTTCCGACGTGGTGCGAGCGTGATTGGACTGGACTTGAACCCGAATATCACAGAGAGATTCTCGAGGCCCGACTACCTCGGAATTGTTTGTGACATCACGGATGAGAATGCACTGATATCCGCTCTCGAGGCTGGTGTGCGGCGCTTCGGCGGGCTGGACATGATCGTGCTCAACGCTGGAATTTTCCCCTCGAGCCAGATGATCGAAAACCTCGACCTCGAGACGTGGCAGAAAGTCATGCGCGTGAATCTGGATGCGAACCTGAGCCTGATGCGTGAGGCACACCCGCTTCTGAAACTCGCACCAAACGGCGGGAGGGTCACTGTGATCGCCTCGAAAAATGTTCCGGCACCCGGCCCAGGCGCAGCCGCCTACAGCGCCTCCAAAGCCGCCCTGACACAACTCTCGAGGGTCGCGGCGCTCGAGTGGGGTGCGGATAACATTCGCGTCAACATGCTTCACCCGAACGCGGTCTTCGATACGGGAATCTGGACGCCGGAAGTGCTCGAGAAACGTGCCAAATCCTATGGCCTCAGCGTCGAGGCGTACAAAACCAACAATGTCCTGCGGGTTGAAGTCTCGAGCCGAGATGTTGCGGAACTCGCGGCAGAATTGTGCGGGCCAGTGTTCGCCAAAACCACCGGGGCACAGATCGCAATCGACGGCGGAAACGACCGAGTGATCTGACCACCGTAGGGCGTGAGGCGACCCAAGCCCGTCAGGTGCTGGTTTCAGGGTCAAGAGGCTTGCCTCACCCACGCATTCAAGCCTGAACGGACTTCTCCATCAATGCCTGAATCTCGAGTTGATCCGCCGCACTCGGCAAACTCCAATCGGGCTGGTACGCGAAAACCTCCTCGAGTTTTTGCGAACCGAAATGATCGTTCAAGATTTCGACGTGCCTGCTCGAGATCAATCCCGGATGCGCGACACCGCAGGCGTGGCAGAGGCGCAGGATTTCTTTGCGCAAGGTCAGGATGTAATTCGCCAACCGCGCACTTTTATCCGTCGGATCGAGACCGCGCATCAACCAAGCGTTCTGCGTGGCAACACCGGTCGGGCAGTGGTTCGTGTGGCATTTTTGCGCTTGAATGCAGCCAATCGCCAGCATCGATTCCCTGGCGACGTTGATCATGTCGCAACCGAGCGCAAAAGCAAAAATTGATTCTTCGGGAAAGCCAAGTTTGCCACTACCGATGAAGACGATGTGTTCGTGCAATCCAGCTCGAGCGAAAATTCCGTAAACTCGAGTGAAGCCAAGTTTGAACGGCAGTGAGACGTGATCGGTGAAGGTCAGCGGGGCCGCGCCAGTACCGCCTTCGCCGCCGTCGATGGTCACGAAATCTGGACCTTTTCCAGTCTCGAGCATTTTTTGCGAGAGTGTCTCCCAGAAGCCGAGATCGCCCACAGCCGATTTGATCCCGACCGGCAATCCAGTCTTACTCGAGAGTAGTTCGATAAATTCGATCAGTGAATCGACATCGTGAAAGGCGCTGTGATTGCTCGGACTCAGGCAGTCCTGTCCGACGGGCACACCTCGGGCATCGGCGATTTCTTGCGTGACTTTCTCGGCTGGCAGCACACCGCCCAAACCGGGTTTTGCGCCCTGCGAGAGTTTGATTTCGATGGCTTTGACTGGCGCGGAATTGACGGTCTCGAGAAATTTTTCCAGGTTGAAACTGCCGTCCAAATTTCGGCAAGCGAAGTAGCCCGTACCGATCTGCCAGATCAGATCGCCACCCATTTTGTGATACTTCGAGATGCCGCCTTCTCCGGTGGATTGCATCGCACCAATTTGCGCCACGCCACGGTTTAGTGCCTCAATTGCGGGACCGGAAAGCGAACCGAAACTCATGCCGGAAACATTGACGATGCTCGAGGGTCGAAAGGCTTTGGGACGCTTGTGATACGCACCGATCACTTTCGCACAAGGAATCACGTACTTCGGATCGTGCGATTCCGGTAACGGAAACACGGAATGCTTGATGATCAAATAATTCGGGTTGTGCTCGAGGTCGTTGTCCGTGCCGAAGGCGAAATAATTGTTTTGCTTTTTCGCGCTGGCATAGACCCAACTGCGTTGATCCCGGTTGAATGGCCGTTCGGAATCATTGCTGGCGATGATGTACTGTCGCAATTCTGGCCCGATGCTCTCGAGAAAATAACGAAGGTGCCCGATCACCGGAAAATTGCGGGTCACAGCGTGTTTGGTTTGCGTCAAGTCGCGGTAAGCGACAAATCCGAGCGCGAGCAGAATCAGCACAATCCAGATCATGGGGTTCCTCCAGGTTGAAGCCTCTTGTCGTCTACAGGCAGTCTAACGCCGAAGGCTCGAGCACAGTTTGTAAACGATCCTCGAGTTAGAGTTTGGCATGGCTCGAGGCAGCATTGATCAAAAACCGGGTGGTGGCAAGAAACCCAGCGAACGTCCGAGCAAAATTTGTCCAACCTGCCAGAAGCCGTTCACGTGGCGCAAAGCCTGGAAGAACAATTGGGAATCCGTGATCTATTGCTCGGACCGTTGTCGCAGCAATCGCAAGTAGGCTCGAGGTTTTCAAGCCAATTCGTCGTGTGGACCCTGGGAGCTGGTTGGGCAAATCCACCAGTCTGGGTGCACTCGAGAAAGTCGTGTTGCCGCCTCGATTGCCTGTCGCGCATCGCGGGCCAAACCAAAACAGGTCGATCCAGACCCGCTCATCAGCACGCCGTACAAACCAACACGCTCGAGTTCGCGTTTGACCTGTGCAACAATCGGGTACGCCTCGAGCACTGGAATCTCGAGGTCATTGCGATACGGTGGGGCGAGATTTTGTTCGAGCGATTCGATTATTTTTTCAACCTCGAGTGGCTTGCCGAACCGTCCGCGCAAACCGACATACGCCTCTTTTGCGGTAATGCCAACGCCGGGGTTCGCCAGCACCAGATGAACGTGCGGCAACTCGAGCGGTTCGAGAACTTCACCGATGCCCTGTGCGCGTGCCGCTGTGAACTTTCCAGAGACAGCCTCGAGCAAGAACGGCACGTCTGCACCCAATGATTTTGCCAACACTGGCAGGTCAATATTTGCCGGATAAATTCTCGAGAGTCCTCGCAAGGTTGCCGCCGCATCGCTCGAGCCTCCGCCTAACCCGGCAGCAATCGGCAGGTTTTTCTCGAGAATCAAACTCACACCAGCTTTGATCCCGGCAAGCTCGAGGTAACGTTCGGCGGCACGGTAGACGAGGTTTTCGGAACTCGTTGGCAGGCTCGATCCAACAATCTCGAGAATGATTCCAGATTCTTGCGGCTCGAGCGAAAGCACATCACCCGTGTTCAAGGTTGTGAAGATCGTGTCGAGCATGTGATAGCCGTTCTCGAGTTTCCCCGTGACGGCCAAACCGAGATTTAATTTTGCCGGTGCGAACAGTTTTAACTTCACGCCTCTCCCCCATCCAATACACGGGCATCCCAAACCCGAGCGAACGCCTCCGCGAGCGCGTAATCACCGGGCCGTGTCACTTTGAACAACCGTGGATCGCCAGCCACCAACGCCACCGGCAAACCGAGACGGGCAATCAAACCAGCGTCATCCGTCGCCGCAAAACCCTCGAGCCGAGCGCGTTCGTGCGCCTCGAGCAGCAGTTCTCGTTTGAAACCTTGGGGCGTTTGAATGGCATGAATTTGGGAGCGGTCCAAAAGACTTCCCCACATCTTTCCGATATCTTGAGATTCAGTGTTCTCGAGCACGAGAGTATCGGCGGCGGGCAGTGCGGTCGTCGCGGCCCCAACCTCGAGCACCGCTTCGATCACGGCTTGAATGATGACAGCGGACAGGAATGGTCTGGCTGCATCGTGAATCAGAACGATCTCATGACTGGAAGCCTCGAGTAAATTCTTGACACTTTCTTGTCTTGTGATTCCACCCGAAACACGACGAACATGCGCTGGTAATTCAGCATCCAAATGCGATTCTGGAAGCGCGACAATCACTTCATTGACATGACTAAAACTCGAGATGGCACGCTCGAGTAAGCTTCTCCCGCCCAATTGCACGAACGCTTTCGGACCCATACCGAGCCGTTCGCCAGAACCCGCAGCCGGAATTAAAACCGTGACTCGAGGTTTCAAACGCTGGCCCACCACTCGATCTGAACATCATCAAATGCCAGTGGTGAAACTGACTGACCGGGTTTCAAGATGCGCCGTGAAATGTACGTTTTACCGTCCGGTTCACGGTGAACCTCGAGTTCGTTTTCAGCCACGTTCAGAATCCAATATTCCTGAATACCATTTCGGGCATACGCCTCGAGTTTTGCGGTTCTGTCACGCTCGAGAGTCGAATCGCTCACCTCGATCACCAGTAGTGCATCGGCAGAATTGACACTGCGTTCGGCGTACTGGTCCTTCGGCAACCGAAGGAGCGCAATATCAGGTTCAACGAAATCCGGTGGCGGAACTGGCAGAACCATTGGGCATTGTGTCGAAACGAACGCCAGGTTTTGCATCACCAAAACGAGTGTCTCATTCAAATCTCGGATTCGTTGGGCGTGGCGCACTCCTTGCATTCCTTTCACGGTGATTTCTCCATTCAGAAGTTCAACGTGCTCGTCTGCAAACAAGCCGAGGTCGCTCATTTGCTCGAATTCGGCATACGAGAAGCGACGCCGTTGAACCTCTGGCTGTGACACCTCGGTTTTGCGTTCTGCCAGTGCAGTCATGGTTCAAGTCTAGCACCGTGACCCGAATCCATCCCCGGCGGTTACTGCACACTTCTCGAGCGTGATCTTTTGTTCAGATCACGAGGTTCACCATTGCCAAATCCGGCTTGGGAACCTTTTGCGACCAGCCCGCATCTCAATGACAAGTCTCGAGACAGACC
>JAYURE010000276.1:0-5202 GCA_043756345.1 Deinococcales bacterium
CCTCGGTTGGGACGTTCGCAAAACCGACGGGGCCGGATTTGACTTGGACGCGATGGTGTTCTTGTTGAATGACGCGGGCAAAGTCCGTTCCGATGCCGATTTCGTGTTTTTCAACAACAAAACCTCGGCCGATGGTTCCGTGGTCCATCAGGGCGATAACCGTACCGGTGCCGGTGATGGCGACGATGAGGGCATCACCGTGGACCTCGAGAAGCTTTCGGCAGATGTGCAAAGAATTATTATTGCCGTGGTGATTTACGAGGGCGAGAAGAACAACCAGAATTTCGGCATGGTCGAAAAGGCTTACGCCCGTGTGATCAATTCTGATGGTGGTGTCGAAATTGCCCGTTACGACCTGACCGAAGATGGTGGCACGGTCACGGCGATGGTCTTCGGCGAGATCTACCGCAACGCTGGCGAGTTCAAATTTAAGGCCATCGGTCAGGGTTATCAGGCCGGATTTGCGGCCTTGGTGCGCGAGTACGGCGTTAACGCCTAAACCATGATCTGAGAGATTCGCTCGAGCAGGCTGGTCAGGCTCGAGCGAATCTTGTTTTTGGCTCGAAACAACTGGATCAATTTTCTGGAGCATACTCGAGGGGGTTAACATGGATTTGGTACGAGGACAAAAATTCAAACTTGCCGATGTTGGCCTGGACGCACGCCTGAGCGTGGGTTTGCGCATCGCCGGTCCAGCCCTCGAGTACGACCTGAGCGTGTTCGGTCTGATTGATGGAAAGCTCGAGGATGATCGCTATTTCGTGTTTTTCAACAACAAGCAAAGCCCCGAAGGGGCCATTGCCATGCGAACCCGATCTGGGGATGAACAACTCTTTGATTTGGATGTTTCCAAATTGCCCGCCAAGGTCACGCGATTGGTGTTCACGGCCACGGTCGATCAGGGCGATTTCAGTTTGATCTCGAGCGGGCACTGGCGGGTGTTGGACGCGAACAACCGTGAATTGGCGGTCTTCAAATTTGGTGGTGCGGATTTTCAGCGCGAACGTGCCGTGATGGTCGCTGAGGTGTACCTCAAAGACGTTTGGCGGGCCTCGGCGGTTGGGCAGGGATTCAACGGCGGTTTGTCGGCGTTGGTCGAGCATTTCGGTGGAACGGTCAGCGCACCGGCTCCACAACCGGCACCCGCTCCACAACCGGTCCCAGCACCCGCTCCGATACCCGTGCCAGCATCGGCGGCTCGAGCGGCCCCAGCCCCATCTCCAGCCCCATCTCCAGCCCCACAGCCCGCGCCGCAACCGAACCCATCCGTCAGCCTGACCAAAGTCACGCTCGAGAAACGCGGCCAAGAGGCACGCATCAGCTTACGCAAAGACGGACAGGCGCAACCGATTCATGTCAACCTGAACTGGAACCAGCAGGCGCAACGCAAAGGCATTCTGGGCAGGATCGTCGGCGGTGGCAGCGCCGATCTGGATTTGGGCTGCATGTACTTTTTGAACGACGGTTCCGGCGGCGTGATTCAGGCGCTCGGCAACAGCTTCGGATCGGACCGCTTTGAACCGTTTATTTTCTTGGACAAGGATGATCGTTCCGGGGCCGCCAGTGACGGCGAGAACCTTTACATTTTGCGTCCCGATCTGATTCACACGGTCCTGCTGTTCGCCTTCATTTACGAGGGCACCTCCGACTTTACGCACGTCGCCGGTCGCCTGAGCATGACCGATCCGGCGGGCAACGAAATCAAAATCAACCTCTCCAACCCGGACATGCGCCGCACCTTCTGTGCGATAGCGCAAATCGAAAACATCGGTGGCGATATTAAAATCACCAAAGAGGAACGCTACTTTCAGGGACACCGCGAATGCGACGAGCATTACGGCTTCGGCTTCAATTGGGGGGCGGGCAGCAAATGAGCGATCCTGCAAAAAGTACAGTGTTGAGCGCCGGACAAAAACTGAAATGGCGAGATTTATCCTCGAGCGATTCCCTCGTCGCCCGGGTCGTGATCGATCATCCAGACGTGGACCTGAGCGTCTTTGGCCTGAACGCGGATCGCAAACTTGAGGATGACCGTTATTTTGTGTTTTACAATCAGCCGCAAAGTCCGAATACCGAAATTGTGCGTGATGGGAATGCTGGAAGAATAGAGTTCAAAATCAACCTGGCCAGCCTGCCTGCAAATGTCAACCGCTTGATGTTCACCGCCACCAGCGACGCGCAACCACTCGCGGCCATGAAATCCGGGCATGTTGCGCTCGAGGTTTCCGGTCAGGAGGTCGCACGGTTCACGCTTTCAACCAATGGTCTGAACGCCGAGAAAGCCCTGATGCTGCTCGAGCTGTACCTGCATTCCGGCGAATGGCGCGTGGCTGCCGTCAATCAGGGATTCAATGGCGGTTTGCAGTCCTTGCTCGAGTATTTCGGTGGCGAGGCTGTGGCTGAGGCAGCACCGACTCCGGCCGCAACTCCAGCCGTTTCGCTGGTCAAGGAACGCCAGCGCGTGCTGCTCGAGAAGGCCGAACGGAACAACCCGGCCCTGGTTAACCTGATCAAGCAGGCCGCCGTCAGCCTCGAGAAACGCGGTTTGGGCGAGGCCAGATTTCGGGTCAAACTGGTTTTGGACATTTCGGCATCCATGACCAACGAATTCCGATCTGGCGCAGTCCACGAACTCGTTCGGCGTGCGTTGGCGCTTGCGGTTCGCTTGGACGATGACGGACAAGTTGAAACTTACCTGTTCGGCATTAAAGCGCACCGGGCCGGAACCGTCTCGCTCGAGAACATCGAGGGCTTCGTCAAAAACCTGAAATTCAGTTTCGAGGGCGGCACGCAGTACAGCCCGATCATGCAGATGGTGCGCGACGACTGCAAGGCCGAACAAAGCACCGACCCAGCCCTGATTTTGTTCGTGACCGATGGAGCGACCAGCAACCCGAACGCCTCGGTCAAGCAAATGAAAGACGCGGCGCACGAACCGTTGTTCTGGAAATTCATGGGCATCGAGGCCGGGTACGTCAACTTTGAATTCCTCGAGAAACTTGATGACATGCCGGGTCGCGTGGTGGACAACGCCGATTTCTTCAAAGTCAAAAGCCCAATTCGGGTTCCCGATGCCGAACTCTTCGAGTTACTGGTCAACGAATTGGATGGTTGGAGCAAAGCCGCTCGAGGTGCGGGCATTCTGCGCTGAAACCATGATTCGGGAACTTCTCGGCTCGGGTTGGCGTAAAGGTGATGTGGGCCAAAGCCAGGAGAAGCCCTCTCGGGTATCATTTTGTTTCACCCAAAAGAAAATTCATCATTCGATCCGCAAGTTCAAACAAGTTCAAAAAGGAGATCACATGTCAATCAGCCTCACGAAAGGTCAAGCCATCAGCCTCGAGAAAACCAGCGGTCCAAAACTGGTTCAAGTCACGATGGGCCTGGGTTGGGATGTCAAAAAGAGCAAAGGATTTTTCGGGCTTGGTGGCGGTGGCGGCAGCATCGATTTGGATGCCAGTTGCCTGATGTTCGATGCCAGCAACCAAATGGTCGATCAGGTCTGGTTCCAGAAATTGCAAAGCAACGACGGCAGCATTCGCCATTCCGGTGACAACCGCACCGGCGCGGGGGATGGCGATGACGAAACCATCAACGTCAACCTCGAGAAATTACCGGCCCATGTCGTGACGCTGATTTTCACGGTCAACAGCTTTACCGGTGATACGTTCGACCGGGTTGAGAATGCGTACTGCCGTCTGGTCGATGCCAGCAACAAAAGCGAGATCGCCAAGTACAACCTCAGTTCGAGCGGTGGTCACACCGGGCAGGTCATGGCGAAAGTTTCGCGCAAAACCGGCGAATGGGTCATGACGGCCCTGGGTGAAAACAGCACCGGACGTACCTTCAAGGACATGGGCGCAAGCATCACCCGTCACCTGTAAGCCGCAACCTCGAGCCTGAAATTCTCAGGTCAGAATCTCGAGTCAGATTCTCGAGCCTTAACTTCTCGAGCCAGAACCTCGAGCCGGATTTTTCTTTTCACTTTCAACCTTTCACTTTCCACTTTTTTCGCCCCAACCCATTTGGAGGTTCACATGAGCATCACACTGAGCAAAGGCGGCAACCTTTCCCTGAGCAAAGAGGCACCAAGCCTGACCAAACTCGTCGTTGGACTCGGCTGGGACACGCGCAGCACCGACGGCAAAGATTTCGATTTGGATGCCAGCGTTTTCTTACTCAACGATGCGGGAAAAATTCGCAGTGAAGGCGATTTCGTTTTTTACAATCAACTCCGATCCGCAGATGGTTCAGTCGAACACACCGGCGACAACCGCACCGGTGCCGGAGACGGCGACGATGAACAAATCAAAATTGATCTGGCTCGAGTGCCCGCCGATGTGCAAAAAGTATCGATCACCTGCACGATAGACCAGGCAGATGCGCGTCAACAAAATTTTGGTCAAGTTGGCAACGCCTTCGTGCGCTTGGTCAACGAGGCCAACAACCAAGAAATCGTGCGTTACGACCTGGGCGAAGATTTCAGCACCGAAACCGCCGTGATTTTTGGCGAGGTTTACCGTCACAACAACGAATGGAAATTCCGCGCCGTCGGTCAAGGATACGCAGGGGGACTCTCAGCCGTCTGCGCAGGGTATGGTTTAAACATATGATGAAACAATTCGGCTTCGCTATCGGTGTCACCATCTTCTGCTTGATTGCCGCCTTCGCCAATGGATTCCTACGCGGCGGTGCGACCGGAAATGCCCTTTCCTTCGGCTTTTCGGCCCTGCTGATCGCTGTGCTGCTCGGCGTGCTCGAGCTTTCCTTGTCCTTCGATAACGCCGTGGTCAATGCGCGAGTGTTGCGCAACATGAGCGCGGTTTGGCAGCGCCGCTTTCTGACCTGGGGCATCCTGATCGCCGTGTTCGGCATGCGTTTTATTTTCCCAATCGTGATCGTTTCGATCACCTCCGGCCTGGGAATGCTCGAGGTTGTCCGCGAGGCGTTCAGTGACCCAACCGCTTACAGCAAGCACCTCGAGGAGGCTGAGATCGCCATCAGCGCCTTCGGTGGCGTGTTCTTGATGATGGTGTTCTTAAAATACCTGCTGGACCCAGAAAAGGACATCCACTGGTTTGTGTGGCTCGAGGCGAAGCTGGCAAAGATCGGTAAATTGGACACGGTGCAGGCCGTGATCACCGGTACGTTGCTGCTGTTGGGAGTCAATTTTCTGGTCGTGCCGGACGAACGCCTGACCGC
>JAYURE010000277.1:0-1921 GCA_043756345.1 Deinococcales bacterium
TGAACACTTTTCGGTCACAATCGTATTTTCCTTGAGTATTCTGCTCTTGGATTAGTCAAGAAATGAATTCACGCCGTGCTGGACGTGCTGAGCAGTTACAATTTGGAAAAGAAATTTGATCCTTGTAAACCTCAAGAGAGACTTCAGGGAGCATGGATTTCGACCAGCCTCAAGCAAAATGAAGCTCAAGTTCGTGCCAGTTTTAACAGAATTCACGACGATCAGTTGCATTTTGCTTTACTCGTAGCGCCAGGAGCAGAAGACAATGCAGCGTATCTTCTGACTCGCCCAGGTATTCCGGGTCAACATATTCTTGATATTTTCAATTTACGACACAAACCCGAAAAAGTATTTGATTGAAGTGATTACAGAAAAAGGCTCGAGCAATCCCACACTCGAGCCCCACAACTTTCCTGCTGAAATCTTTTGCGTCTGAACTCTTATGGCGCGATGGCTTGCACAATCGGTTGCAACGTCTTCGCTGCCGTCTCAAAGGCGTTGTAAGCCCCGGTGGGGAACACACCCAGGAAGATCACGCCCGCGAGCGCCACGGCGAGCGCGAGTGTCGCGTTCGGGTTCAACTCGAAGCTGCTCGAGGTTGCGGTTTTGGGTTCCATCAATGTGGCTTGAATGATCACGCGGAAGTAATAGTAGTACGCAATCACGGTGTTCAGAACCGCGACGATGGTCAGGGCGATCAAGCCCGCATCGACGGCGGATTTGAAGACCAGCAACTTGCCGAGGAAGCCCGCGAACAACGGCACTCCGGCGAGGCTCATGAAGAATCCGACCAGCAATATCGCAGTGACCGGCGAGCGTTTGATCAGTCCCGCGTAATCCTCGACCTCTTCGCCGACGCCCGCGTCACGCAAGCTGGCAACGACGGTGAAGGCCCCGATGTTGGTCAGGGCGTAACCGGCCATGTACAAGATCAGGCTGGCGGTCCCGGCACTCGAGCTTGCGACCACGCCCATGATCACGTAACCGAGTTGCGCGATGCTCGAGTAACCCAACATGCGTTTGACGTTCTTTTGTTGCAATGCGCCGAGGTTGCCGACGGTCATCGAGATCATGGCGAGCCAGGTCAGCGCGGTCTGCCATGCAATCAGCACGGGCGGTGCGACGAAGGCGGTTTGCAAGAGGCTCACGAGGGCGATCACGGTCGCAGCTTTCGGGCCAACGCTCAGCAGTGCCGCGACCATCGTCGGAGCGCCCTGATAGGCATCTGGAGTCCACGAGTGAAACGGTGCGAGCGCGAGTTTGAAACCGAAGCCGACCAGCAGGAATGCCAGTCCCGGCCAGACGAGTGGGTTGATCGTGTTGCTTGCGGCCTGCGCCCCGAGCGTTTGCGCAATACCCGCGTAATCGAGGCTCGAGGCTGCACCGCCCGCACCGGCACCGCCATAAATCAGGCTCATGCCGAACAGGAGGAAGGCGCTGGCGACCGCGCCGAGCAGGAAGTATTTGGCGGCGGCCTCGTTCGAGAATCGGTCATCGCGGTAGTAACCAACCAGGATGTAGGTGCTGTAACTCGAGAGTTCGATGCCCAAATACAGGACGATCAGGTTGCTGCTCGAGAGCATGACGATGCCGCCGAGCACGGTGAAGATCACCAGGCCGAAGAATTCTCCGACTCCAGTTTTGTACTTCTCGGGATTGGCCATGACACCAGCGGTAACAAGCAGGCCAATGCCCGCCATGATGATTGAGCCGACGGCGGCGAGAGGTCCGGCGCGAAGCACTCCGTATGGCGTGCTGGTGTCATTCCAACTCAGAACGGCGAGAACGGCGGTGATGGCAAAGACAGCGAGCGTGATGCCGCCGAAAATACCGCCACTCGTTTCGTTCTCGGCACGGTGGCTCGAGGCGGCGAGGAAGGTGATGATGCCTGAAATCGTCAGGAAAGCCAGAATCGCAATCA
>JAYURE010000278.1:0-5185 GCA_043756345.1 Deinococcales bacterium
TAAAAAAGCATCCACCCTGAAAGATTCGCTGATCAAGGTAATTGAACCAGGCGGCATCCAACGCCTCGAGTCTCGCCTTGCCCGGTGCGGCCTTCAGACTCGGAACGACGACCACATTTTGCATCACTTGCGCAGCACGTTCGACGGTCGCCAATTGCAACTCGAGCTTGGCGTGAAAGTGGGCGCAAATCCCGCCTTTGCTCATGCCGATGTCTTTGGCGAGTGCGCCGATGCTCAAGCCCTCGAGTCCATGAACGCTGGCAAGTTGCACGGCCCGTTCGAGGATTTGTTCACGGCTACTGGCTCGAGGCATGGGTCAATCTAAATTACGTTCGTATTTTTTGCAAGCCTGGAATCCGAGGCAGCTCGTGTTCATTTCTGACTTCCGTTCTCGAGGGTGAAGGTTCGAGCCGTGCATGTGGCTTGATGCTATGCTCCAAAAAAAATTAGTTCAACCTCAGTTCGCTTCGAAGGGAATCGCATGCAAAAACGCAAACTCGGCAACAGCAATCTCGAGGTTTCCGCGCTCGGTTTGGGCTGCATGGGCATGAGCTTTGGCCGGGATACACCACTGGACAAACCCGAAGCCATCGCCATCATTCGTGCCGCCGTCAAACGGGGCGTGACCTTCTTCGACACCGCCGAAGTCTATGGGCCATTCACCAATGAAGAACTGGTCGGCGAGGCGCTCGAGCCGTTCAAGGGTCAAGTGGTGATCGCCACCAAGTTCGCTTTTGAATTCGACGCAGACGGCAAGAACCTTGGTTTGAACAGCCGCCCGGAGCAGATTAAGAAAGCCGTCGAAGGTTCGCTGAAACGCCTGCGCGTGGACTGCATTGACCTGCTCTATCAACACCGGGTCGATCCGAACGTCCCGATTGAGGATGTGGCCGGAACCGTCAAGGAACTGATTCAGGCGGGCAAAGTCAAGCACTTTGGACTTTCGGAGGCGGCAGCCTCAACGATTCGCCGCGCCCATGCCGTGCAACCCGTGACCGCGCTGCAAAGCGAGTATTCGCTCTGGTATCGGAAACTGGAAGAGGAAATCTTGGGAACGCTCGGGGAATTGGGGATTGGGTTCGTGCCGTTCAGTCCGCTCGGCAAGGGATTTTTGACCGGCGCGATTGACGCGCAGACGACCTTTGACAAGGTGGACATTCGCAACACCATCCCTCGTTTCAGCGCCGAAAACCGGCAGGCCAATCAGGGAATGGTTGACTTGCTCTCGAGCATTGCAGCGCGAAAGGAAGCCTCGAGCGCTCAGGTGGCGCTCGCGTGGCTGCTCGCGCAGGAACCGTGGATTGTTCCGATTCCTGGCACGCGCCGGATGGAACGAATGCTCGAGAATTCAACCGTTGTGGAACTCACGCCGGAAGATTTGGCGGAGATTGAAGTTGCGGCCGCGCAGATCACCATTCATGGTGCGCGGTATGCCGAAGCGCAAGAAAGTCAGACGAATCGCTAAACATCGTTGCTCGAGCCTCGTCAAAATTTGAGTTGAGGCCAACGAAAACCTCGAGAAACCGCATCATTGTTGTCTCGTACAATTCGGGTTCAATTGGCTGTACTGGCGAGGGCGCAGTGCACTGCGCCCCTACGAAAAACAGGGTTTTGTAGGGGCGCAGCGACCCAAGCGATCCAGGCCCGCTAGGTGCCGCTGTGGGATCAAGAAGCCCGGAGGTGCTGCTTTAGGGTCAAGAAGGGTCTTGCGCCCTCCGAAGCGAGAAGCAATTCAAGCCCAATTTCAGCTTCAACCCGACTTTGAACTTGTCTCGCGAAAGAAAAACTCGAGCACCGAAAATCCGATGCTCGAGTTCGTGTTCAGATTTCTAACGCAGATTTGAGTCTGCTTAGAAGTCCATGTCACCCATGCCGCCGCCGGGACCACCGGCTGGCATGGCTGGGCCTTGGGCTTTCTCGGGACGGTCAGCGATCACAACTTCGGTCGTCAGGATCAACGCGCCGATGCTGGCTGCGTTCTGCAACGCGGTGCGCGTAACCTTGGCTGGATCGACGATGCCGAACTTCATCATGTCGCCGTAGACGCCGATGGCGGCGTTGAAGCCGTAATTCTTGGCCTTGTTTGACAGGATTTCGTTGACCACGACGCTGCCCTCAAATCCGGCGTTGATGGCGATCTGACGGGCTGGTTCCTCGAGCGCACGGACCACGATGCGGGCTCCGGTTGCTTCGTCACCCTCGAGTTTTTCGGCGGCCTTCTTGACGTTGCTGATGGCACGCAACAGGGTCGTTCCGCCTCCGGGAACCATGCCCTCTTCGACGGCGGCGCGTGCAGTCGAGAGTGCGTCCTCGTAACGGTGCTTCTTTTCTTTGAGTTCGGTTTCGGTGGCTGCACCGACGCGAATCACGGCGACGCCACCGGCGAGCTTGGCGAGGCGTTCTTGCAATTTTTCTTTGGCGTAATCGCTGTCGGTGCCGTCGAGTTCACGCTTGATGGCGTTGATTCGCGCATCGATGTCGGCCTTCTTGCCGAGACCGTCGATGATCGTCGTCTCGTCTTTGGTGATGCGGATGCGCTTGGCACGACCGAGCATACCGATGTTGGCGCTCTCGAGCTTGAAGCCGAGTTCTTCGGCGATCAAGGTGCCACCGGTGACGGCGGCGATGTCCTTGAGCATTTCTTTGCGGCGGTCGCCGAAGCCTGGGGCTTTGACGGCAGCGACGTTCAGGGTGCCGCGCAACTTGTTGACCACGAGGGTCGCCAGGGCTTCACCATCAACGTCTTCGGCGATGATCAGGAGTGGCTTACCGGACTGAGCGACTGGCTCGAGCACGGGCAGCAAATCCTTGAGGGCGCTGATCTTCTTCTCAACGATCAGAATGTACGGGTCCTCGAGCACGGCTTCCATGCTGTCGGTAGCGTTGATGAAGTACGGGCTGATGTAACCCTTGTCGAACTGCATGCCTTCGACGACATCAACTTCGGTGTCGAGCGACTTGCTCTCTTCGATGGTGATCACGCCTTCTTTGCCGACGCGCTCCATGGCGTCGGCGATTTCCTTGCCGATGCCTGCGTCATTGGCCGAGATGCTGGCGACCTCTTCGATGGCCTTGCGGTTGTTAACGGCAACACTCATGTCTTTGATCGCGGCGACGGCGGCCTCGACAGCCTTGTCGATGCCACGCTTGAGCGCGAGTGGGTTGGCTCCGGCGACAACGTTGCGCAAACCTTCGCGGACGATGGCTTGGCCCAAGACGGTTGCGGTGGTGGTGCCGTCACCGGTGATGTCGTTGGTCTTGCTGGCGATCTCGATCAAGAGTTTCGCGCCGATGTTCTCGAGTTTGTCTTCGAGTTCGACTTCCTTGGCGACGGTCACGCCGTCCTTGGTGATCGTTGGGCTGCCGAATTTCTTTTCCAAAACGACGTTGCGTCCCTTTGGTCCGAGGGTGACTTTGACGGCGTTGGCGACAGCGTTGACACCGCGCTCGAGGGCGCGACGGGCTTGTTCATCAAATACGAGTTGCTTGGCCATGATTTCCTCCAAAAGAGCAGGTGAAAAGGTGAAAGTGAAAGGGTAAAAAGTAAATTCAAAGGCTTTATGTGCTCATTGGGGTGCTGGTTTGACTTTGAGCTTTATCCTTTTACCTAAGGCGTTTTCTCGAGCATGACCCGAGATTCCAGACTCGGGCTTGAATCAGCCGAGGACAGCGACAGTGTCGCTTAGTCCAAGATTGCGAGGATGTCGCGTTCGGCGAGAATCGTATAGTTCGATCCGCTGATCGTGACCTCGGTGCCGCCGTACTTGGCGAAGTACACAACGTCGCCAACGCTGACCTCGAGTGCCACTTTTTGGCCGTTGTCGAGGGTCTTGCCTGAGCCGACGGCGATGACCTTACCGCGTTGGCTTTTCTCTTTGGCCGTGTCTGGCACGAACAATCCTGATGCGGTCATTTGATCGGACTCTTCGATCACTTCGATGACAACGCGGTCGCCGAGTGGTTTGACGATGGCGGCCTTGACGGGTGCTTTGGCTGCGATTGCTTTAACGGCTGGTGCTTTCGCGGGTGCTTTGACTGCTTTTTTGGCTGGGGCGGCTTTCGCCATGTGGAACCTCCTGTGAGTTTGCGGAACCGGAATTGCTGGCTGAGAACTGTCTGATCTGGCGTTTTGGCACTCTCAACGCTCGAGTGCCAATCGGTTTGAGAGTATATGAACTCTTTCAGGTTTATGTCAAGGATCGCAGAATATGATCTGAGTCTGATGCACTCAAGTTGTGAGGCGGATCACAGCTATCTACAAATTTTGGCAGCCTCTTCTATCCTCGAGCAAACCATCCAAAAGAACCCAAAACCAAGACTGAACTCGAGGCCAGCCCGAAGCGAAAATCCAGCATCAGCATCGACTCAAATCGCGCAGACCACAACCTGGGCACGAGTACGCCATTTCGCCTGTGCAAATGACGTTGACATCATTCCAAGGTGCCGCTATACTCACTCCGCGCTCGAGGGAAACCAAAAGCGTGAACGCCCCGAAAGGCATTTCCTTGCGGGGAAAGTACTTGGAGGGTTGGTCGAGCGGTTTATGGCGACAGTCTTGAAAACTGTAGAGGGGGTAACTCCTCCGGGGGTTCGAATCCCTCACCCTCCGCCAAGAATTTCAGCATTAAAGGTAAAAATCGGGTAGAATCAAGCGCCTCTGGAGAGGTGGGTGAGCGGCTTATACCACAGTCCTGCTAAGACTGCGTACTCAAAAGGTACCGAGAGTTCAAATCTCTCCCTCTCCGCCAAGCTTTCCGTAAGACCCATAACTGTTAGTAGATGTACAAGCTCCAAACAGGATGTACCTGTAGCTCAGCTGGATAGAGCGTCTGACTACGGATCAGAAGGCCAGGGGTTCGAATCCCTTCAGGTACACCACAGAAAAGCCCCGCGATTTGCGGGGTTTCTTCATTTCAAACTCGAGGCTCGGGACTGTAATCACGTGGCCAATCCATGACTTACGGCTCTAGCCAAACTCGAGTTTTTGAGTCGTAAGGGGCGGGTTTGGAATTTGGCGGTGAAGGTTTGGTGCCACGCTTGAAGCACCGTAAGCGGAATATCTTTCTCGAGGTCGTCCAAGTAAGCAGCCAGGATGAAATAACTTCCCTGTTCGATTTTGAGAAACCGGGCCGTGATGCGCGTCGTTGCTTTGGAAATCGGGAAGTTATTTCATCCCAAGTCCTAA
>JAYURE010000279.1:0-5183 GCA_043756345.1 Deinococcales bacterium
GAATAACCTGCTCAGGTTTCCCCACAGGCAGCATGGGCGCTGGCTAGAATTTTTGGTTTTTCCACGCGAGGAGGTTGATCGGGTATTTGTAAAATGGCGGGAAGGATTTGAGTTTGCGGATTAGAGGCGCATCCTGTGACTGTGAGATTTGCTTCAGCCCACAACCATCTCGAGATCACTTCCCAACCGCTGCCATTTCACAGCCTCGCGTTCCTCGAGTTCTATCCCCATCAGTTTTAAAAGCGCATCCAAATCCTGCCAGAGTTGACCCGGCAACGCAGCAACCTCGAGTTTGGAAAGTGCGCAAAACGTATCCTCGAGTTCCGGTTGATCGTCCGTCTCGAGCACCGTTAAACGCACGCCATCGTTCTCTCGGGAAACCCCAAGCGTGCTGTCACGCAAACCCAATTGCACCACCGCGTCATGCTCGCCACGCCAACGGTAATACAAATGGCTCGAGCGTCCCGGCCAAGCCGTACCCAGCACTTTTGAAAGCGGTGATGATCGGCCCGAGGTCACAAATTGCGCCATCTCGAGCAACGGTTCGAGGCCATGCTGCAACGGTGAAGCACAATTGAGCCGCAATGGTTCGGCCAGCCCAACATCAAGCTCAAGCGAGCCACTCATTGCCCAAAGGTTCGGAATGCGCCGTTCGTCCGGTTCCCGCACCAAACGCAGCAGGACGCTCTCACCAAATTCGTCGGGGATGAAATGAACAACGGGCATGGGCTAACAATACCGTGAAAGAACCGAGTGGAAAGTGCAAAGTTCAAAGTGGAAAGCAGCACCTCGAGTCCAAACTTTTTACTTTCCACCTTTCACTTTCCACTGATTTTACTCGAGCAATTCGCCGATGTCTCGAGGATTGACATCAATCCGAATTCTCGCGCCGCCCTTGCCGCGTTTGACGGTTTCCAACAATTGCTCGAGGCGTTCACTGCTATCACTTCGCAGCAGCAAATTGTGCGCGTACAGGCCTTTGATTCTGGCAATCGGGGCCGGGGCCGGTCCGAGCAATTCGTCATTCTGCGCTCCCCTGTCACGCAGCACGGCGGCAGCCTCGAGCGCGGCGCGTGCGGCATCGTCGGGCCGTCTGGCCGCCACTTGAACTTGCGCGAGTTTGGCGAACGGCGGATAGCGCAGCATCTCACGGACCACCAATTCGGAGTTCGGGTAATGCTCGGCATCGTGACCCTCGAGCACGGAGAGCAATGCGGGATGCTTGGCTGTGAAGGTTTGAATCAGCAGCAATGGCGCTCGGGTCGGATGCCACTCGAGCAATTTCCGCAAGAGCGCGTGATAGCGTTCGCTGGCCCGAAAATCTGGATGCGTGGCAAACGTGTCCGCAAACGAAAGTGCAATCAAAGCCAAATCTGGTGGTGGCTCGAGCATCAAGACATTCGTCGTGCCGACAATCACGCCCGGTTCACCTCGGGTCATGCTGCTGACATCATCGCGGCGGTCCTTGTCGTAACGCAGGACTTGCGTGTTCGGCAAAAGCTTGCTCAATTCGGCATGAATCCATTCGCTGCCCGGACCTTTCGGCGCAAAGACCGTGCCTTCGCAACGTTCGCAACGCGACGGCGGACGGGCCGTGTGACCGCACTGATGACACTCGAGCAAACGCCGATCCGCGTGATACCGAAGAGGCACATCGCAATTGGGACAACCGGGAAGCCAACCGCAATCGGAGCAACGAATCACGGCGCTGTACCCGCGACGTGGCGCAATGACGATGGCTTGACGGCCACGTTCGGCCACCTGTTTCAAGACTTTTTTGAGCGCGTTCGAAAGCGGCCAAGACTCTCGAGGCGCGGCGATGTGCGTCATCGGACCCATCTCGTCGGGTTCGGCTTGATTGGCGTAATCGACCACGTGCAATCTGGCTCGAGGCGGTGGTAGCACAATGCCTGGAATCGGCAGGCTTTCGACGGCGGGCACGGCACCCGTAAAGACGAGTTTCGCGCCGGTTCGCACCGCCCGCATTCGCGCAGCATCCGGCACGAACGCCCGAGTGCCACTGCGCAACTTGTACGCGTCCGAACCTTCCTCCTCAACGATCAGCAACGCTAACGGCTCGAGCGGCACCAACAACGCCATCGGCGTGCCAAAGACGACCTCGAGTTCTCCATCTCGCGCACGCCGCCAGAGTTCCTCGCGTTGACGCGGATTCAAACCCATGTGCAACAAACCAGAACGCCGCACATTGCCCAATGCTCGAAACGCACGATCCAACGTCGCACGATCCGGCGCGAGGTACAAGACGCAACCTCGCGCCGCATGAATCAACGGCGCGAGCGCGGCGAAACGATCCAATGGTTTGCCACCATGAAGGCGAATTTCGGGCGCAACTGGAAACTCGAGGATCACGCCTTCCGGTGCAGGATTGGCTTCCGGCGCATTCGGTTGTGGCGCGGGCAACGGCTCGAGTTTCGTGACCGTCAGGCCGTGCGCGATCACACCGGTTGCCACGGCACTCGAGACTTTCGCGGCACGCGCCCAGGCTGCGATGGATTCAAACTGACCCGCGTCTCGTAAAGCCTGAAATGCCTTTTCTTGTTTCGCTGTCAGTTTCGGCAACGGATCGGGCCACAAATCTTCAGGTGCAATCGCAATCACGCTGCGCGTCGGACGCACCAGCGTCGCCTCTTCCTCGAGCAAGCCCTGCGAGCGCAAAAAATCCAGCAACCCCGGATCGAATTCTTTCGCATTCGCCCACTCCAACAGATCCTCGTTGCGATCCGGCAAACCATCGGTGTTCACACCAGGCACCAAACGGGCGATGTGATCGAATTCTGGCTCGAGGCCGAACGGCACGAAATCCTGCAACGCGAGGCCATCCAAGGACAGGTTCACACGCGAAACCTCGAGCAGCGTTTCACACGCCTCCGGGGTCAGGATCGGTTGTTCATCTAAAACCGCGATGCTTTCCTTGAGCGCCAGCGACCGTTCGCTCGCCACCTCGAGCACCTGCACCACCAAGCCCACGCGGGCACCACCCGACCACGGCACGAGCACACGCCGACCCAACACCAGACTCGCCTGATTGCGCCACTCGAGCACCGGCTGGTAATCCAACGCGCCCACCGGCAACGCGACCAGCACGCGCCAACTCGAGGTTTGCTGCGAATTGCGGTTCACGTTGAAGGCTCAAGGGTGGGATTGGCGAACGTCATCAGATGATTCTACGTCGCGGCAAAGCACAAGCGGGTTTTGATGCGCCATATTCAGCCACAACGTTGCTGGCTCGAGAAGTCTGGGTTCCATTGGCTGTGCTGGCGAAGGGCGAACATGGAGTCATCTATTCCGACTTAATCAGAAATAACGTGAGGAACGCAAAAAAGTCACCCCCTGCGAAGTAGGGGGTAGGAGCGCAGCGACGGGGGTCACGCACGAGCAAGTCCTCGAACACGTGCTGCATGACCCCCCGGTTCGAGCTTGCTCGAACCACCCCCCTACTTCGCAGGGGAGGTACAAAAGCTGGAAGCTCGAGATTTGTTTCTGAGACAACAAAAACGCTTAAGTCGGAGTCAATGACATGGAGTTCGCCCCTACGCCAAAATTTTTAGGGGCGAGCGACCCTGCCCGAAGGTGCATGGTTAGGGTCAAGAAACTCCATGTTCGCCCTCGAAGCGAGGATCATTCACACCCATTTTCTGACCCACACTGACTTTGAGCGATGCAACCTTCAGCGATCCCTCGAGGTTATGGCAACGTCAGCACGCGCAAACTGCGGTCTGTGGCACTGACAAACACGACCCTCGAGCCGTTCGGTGCGACCTGCCAATCGTCCCCGGCAATCTTTGCACCAAGTGCGACCAACGATTCTGATTGCTTGCTGCGGACATCCCATTGCATCAGGCGGTGCGTTGCTGCAACCTCGAGCGGCACGTACACGAGTTGGTTGCTGTCGCGCCAACGGTAACTGCCGATCCAATCCAGGCGTTGCCGTGCGCCAGTGCGGGTGTCTTGAACGTACATGCCGTTGCGGGCGGCACTGTCGAACGCGACGTAGTACGCGATTTGCGTGCCGTTCGGGTTGATGCTCAGGCCACGAATGTTCAGGGCGCTGATCAGGCTTCGAGTGCTTTGATCACGCAGATCGAGAACGCGCAAGTTGCGGTCACGTTGTTTCGGATCGGTTTTGCCCGTCAGCAGCAATTCGTTTTCGTTCAACCAGCCCGCCGTGCCGCCACCGTACAGGCTGGCGACCAGTTTGGGTTTCTCGAGCGTGAATTCAGCCGTGATCCTGGCGGTGTAGACACGATTCGCTTGCGTGTCGAAACGTCCACCTTCTGTTGCGACACTGTAGGCAATTTGCGTTTCGTTCCTCGAGAAAAACATGTTCGCACCGCTGGGCACGCGCACGCGCCGTCCATCGCTGAGCCGTTCGAGGATGGTGTTTGCACCGGGCAGCACCACGATGCGTTGCGATGGCGAAAACAGTGCGACGCTCGAGAAGGCGCGTTTTGGCGTGTCGGCTTTGTCGGCATTAACGGCGTAAATCGTTGCGGAATTCTTGTCGGGTTTGTCAATGAACAGCACCCGTTGCGAATCGGCACTCCAGAATGGTGAGACGCAGCATCCCGGTTTGGTCAAGCGAATGTCATCTGCATCAAAGCTCGAGGTTCGTTCTGCGGTCGTGAGACTTGACGTGATTCGTTTCGGGTATTTCAACGCAGAATCCAACGTTGGCGGCCAGGGTTGCGCGTACCGGTTCAGCAAACGCCCACCTCGCTGCGCGGCGGGTTGATCGAGTAAGGATTGCCAACGGCGCGGTTGGCTCAGGTCACGTTGATAGCCTCGCCCGAAGGCTCCGATCAGGGCCAGGGAATCCCAATCGGCAGCGATGTATGGCACTGGATTCAAAAACCGTTGATGGTTGCGATCTCGAATCTCGAGGTGCAGATGCGGGGCGCTGATGCAGGTGAATTGCGAATCGCCAGAAAGTCCAATCACGTCGCCACGTTTGACGCGCTGCCCGACGCGCAATTTGGATTTGAATTGCAAATGACCATAAAAACTCGAGAGGTTGCCATCGTGGTTGATGACCAGGTTGTGCGGGGCCGAACCGTGCGGACCATCCACTTCGGCGATCACGCCAGCGCCGATGGCGATGACGTTCGTGCCGCAGGGCGCACTCCAATCCATGCCGAAATGAATGCCTTGACCGGCGCTGTAGT
>JAYURE010000280.1:0-1915 GCA_043756345.1 Deinococcales bacterium
TCACGCAGCACCACCTCGGCGACACGCCAATCGAAACTGTTGGACCAAACACCGACGATGTGGCCCTTGCGATCTCGGATCGGGGCACTGAATTTCAGCGAGACCGGACGACCATCGAATCCCATAATCTGCCTGAGCAACGGGTCCTCGGCCAAATCCGAGACGAAACTTTTGCCCGGACCGACCTGCCCGGAGACGGCGGCCCGGAACCACGCTTCATTGCCAACCCGTTGACCGATCAACCCACCCGAGGCGACGGCCTTGCCGCTGCCATCATTGGTGTTCGCACTGATGATCCGGCCCTGCTTGTCGGCCACGATCATCAGGGCATAAATTGGGTAGTACGTGCCCATCATCTCGTTCATCCAAACGTTGATGGTTTTGCCATCCATGCTGAGGGCCGCCTGACTCTGTGCGAACGCCTGGACATCGCCGTAGCGCTCGAACAAATTGCGGTCGAGCTTGTCGCTGGCGTTGTAGGCGATCTCTTGCACCCGAAGGCCCGCCTGTTCGCGCAGCGTGGACTGAATCTGCGTCAGCACCAACCAGGCCGCGAAGAGGATGCCGGGAATCGCCACACCCAAGGTCAGGGTGATCAGTTTGACGAACAGGTTTTGTTTCTCGAACCATGGTTTCATGGGTTGCTCCTCGTGATGGATGGATTCTCGTTGACCGAAATTGTTGATCTGTAATTTGTGTTTTCTCGAGATTTAGTTCTCGATTGATCATCTGATTTTTTCATCGCGCACCCGACTGAAACGTTCCAATCTGCACGCTCGCAATCTGCTCGAGCAATCCCATGACCTCGAGCACGACGACATCGCCGATCACGCCTCGCACCGCCGCCCGCGCATCGAGCGAGGGTTCCGGTACATCCGAAAATGTTTTCATGCCAATCAAGCGTTCGACCCGCAACCCGACCAGGCCGTGCGGTCCGCGCAGCAAGACCAATGCTTGCGGTTGCTCGAGGTTCGGCGGTGCGACCGGCAGGCGCAAGACTTGGGCCAGATCGAAGACCGCAACGACATCGCCACGCACATTGAAGATGCCGACAACCGGTGCGTTCACTCCCGGCAACGGTGTGATCGGCTCGTTCAAGACAGAGTGCAATGCGTCCAACTCGAGCGCGTGGCGTTCGCCGCCCGCCTCGACCAGCAGCGCCTCGAATGCCACGGAAGACACCGCCTCGGGGCGTTCGGCCAAACGTCGGGCGCGATGCTCGAGCAAGGTTTGGTCTTCAAGGCTGAGGATCATCGCGCACCGCCGACGCTCGAGGTTTCAGCGTGTTGCAAGAGTTGATCGACCGCGTGCAACCAGCGTGAAGTCTCATCCATCACCGGTCCAGGCTCGAGGTTGGTTTGCAACCACAAGCGTTTTGCCAATGCCCAGGCCGTCTGTGCGCGGCGTGTTTCGCCCAACATCGACCAGGCCCGACCCAATCCGAAATGTGCCAACGCATCGTGTGGTGCCAGAAACGTGGCCCGCCGCAATTGCTCGAGTGCCCTGTGCGTGTCGTTCGCCTCGAGTGCCTGAAGTCCCGCCTGACGCGCCATGACCGACTCGGGCAGAGGTGTCTCGAGAATTGGTGTGATTGGGGGCTCGGGCTTTCGATCTGGTCGAACCTCGAGCCTCGGTATGATTGCAGGCTTCAACATCGGCGCGGTCACAGGCGAACGTTTGCGCCAAATCACCGCACCCGGCGCACTGACCGCCTCAAAGCCTCGAGCACCAAGACCATGCTGCGGATCGCTCGGCCCGAGCACCAACCAACCGCCCTCGGCCAAAGACTCGTGAAAACGGGCGTAAACCTCGAAGGCGCGTTCGGGAGAAAAATAAATACTGACGTTGCGACAAACGATCAAATCTTGCGATCCGGGCGCGACCGGCCATTGTGATCCGAGCAAATTGTGTTGCA